>CAZLHW010000535.1:0-2935 GCA_964559085.1 uncultured Acidobacteriota bacterium
CCTGTCCTTGAAAGTACCGGGTTCACTTTCATCCGCATTGCAGATGACATACTTCTCGGCGCGTACCTGGCCCTGCGCTATGCGCCATTTGCGGCCCGTAAGGAATCCCGCGCCCCCCCGCCCGCGCAGCCCCGAGGCAATCAGGGTCTCGCACACCTCGGCAGGCGTCATGGAGGAAAGAGCTCGGCTCATGCCGCGGAAAGCCCCGCGCGCCAGAGCCGCATCCAGCGACACCGGATCCATCAGGCCGCAGTTCTCCAGCACCACTTTTTTCTGGCGCGCGAAAAACGGGATGCTGTTTATGTCGGGAATGGCTTCAAGGGCTCCCGTGGCGGGATCGTGACGGCCGATGGCGAGCGGGTTCTGCAGCTCGCCGCGAAGCAGCACCGCCGTAAGCAGCGAATCGATGTTCTCTTTTGTTACTCCCGCATAGGCAATACGCGGACAGCCGGGGAGCGCAATGTCCACAAACACCTCTTTTTGGCAGTAGCCGATGCAGCCGACATCGATCAGGGCGGCTTCCATGCGGTTTTCAGCCAGAAATGCTTTGATGCGCCTG
The DNA here is from genome assembly GCA_964559085.1 of uncultured Acidobacteriota bacterium. Taxonomy (GTDB): domain Bacteria; phylum Acidobacteriota; class UBA6911; order UBA6911; family UBA6911; genus UBA6911. Next base: position 560 of record CAZLHW010000535.1, read on the forward strand.
CGGATCGCCGCAGCGCCGTTGGCCAGCCCGCAGGTGCCGAGGCCGATGAAAATCAGGACTCCCTCGCCCCCCCGCCGTATGCGGGCCAGCCGGGCACCGCGCAATTCCGCGCAGGCCGCGCTTTCGTGGCACATCGGTCCATTTGCAACGCATTCGATGGCGTGAACGCAGGGATTGGACGGAGTGTGCCGGCACAGATTGCAGCAGGATTTTAAAAGTTCGCTGTCCGTCATGGTCACCTCGCCAGTTCATCAATCAGGGCATCCATTTTGCTTTCGTCCATGTTGCCGTGGAATTCACCGTTGACCCGTACCACCGAGGCGATGGAGCAGGCGCCCAGACAGGCCGGGGTTAGCAGCGAAAAACGGCCGTCTCTCGAGTTGCCGTCCTTCTGCAGCTTGAGCCGACGGCGGACATGATCGCACAAAAGACCGCTTCCCCGCACATGGCAGGCCGTGCCGCGGCAGATTTCAATGACATTTTCGCCGAGAGGGACCAGGCGAAACTGGTTGTAAAATGTGGCGACTCCATAAACCGTACTGCGGGGCACCTTGAGCGCACGGGCAATGCCGGCTATGGCCTGGTCCGTGATATAACCGTACTCCTTTTGCGTCGCCTGAAGCAGCGGGATCAAGCTTGCCGACGACAACTCGCCCTGGGCGTCTATAAGTTCTGATACTGAGCGCATGCTTTCCTCCTTGTCCATCCTGATCAGGCCAGCAACCGGTTGACCGCTTCCTCGATGTCCGTCAGCGACGCCGGCTTCTTGAGATATTCCGACGCCGGCCAGTCGCGGCCGAGCACAAACTCGAAGGATTTGGACTTTGCACCCAGATGATCCGTGAAACCGGAAAGAATGATGATGGGAATCTCCCGATAGGCCTCGCTCTCCTTCAGCCTGAACGCCAGATTGAAGCCGTCGGTATCGGTGTCCATCATGATATCGAGCACGATCAGGTCCGGCCTGGCTTTCTCTATTTCCTTCATTGCATCCGCGCCGTTATGAGCCATGCGGACGCTATAATGGCGCGCTTCCAAAAATGCCTTGATTGAGTTGGTTAGATCCTTGTCATCATCCACAACCAGTATGTTCCGTTCCGCCATGGTCTCTCTCCTTTGAAAAGGGGACCGGGTAGCATCACACGGCCCCGATTGTTCCTGGCAACGTTCTGTGTATATATTCACAGTTTTAAACAAAAAAATTTAAGCCCTGCGTCTATTCAAACTTCAGCCTCCCGAATAGCCGCTTTCTTGAATTCCTGTTTGATTTTTTACGAGAAACGACAATTTTTCGAGCTTTGCAGAAATATCTTCCATTTCCAGATAAGTCCCCGGGGGTGCATCGATGATTGCGGGGACAAAGCATAGGAAAGAACGGACGCCGGCGGCCGCCAATCGATTCACCAGGTCCTGCAGCCCTTCCGGACGGCAGGCAAGGATTGCGATTTTGACAGGATGTTCACGCAGGACCGTGTCCGCATCCTTTATATCGAAGCAGCGGCGTCCGGCGATGACGCGCCCCACCTTTGCAGGGTCGCTGTCAAAAACCACATCCACAGAGAAACCGCGCTCCTCAAATCCCCTGTAGGAAAGCAGCGTGCGGCCGAGCTTTCCGCCCCCGACCAGGGCTACCGACTGCATCACGGAAGTACCGAGCAGCTCCGACAGAGTGGTAATCAGGCGCTGTACGTTATAGCCCCGGGAAATATTGCCAAAGGATCCGAATGCGGACAGGTCTCTTCGGAGTTGGGCCGGCGTAACATCAACATATTCAGCAAGTTGATGAGAATATACGTATTGCATCCCCTTGCCGTGAAGATCTTCCAGAACACGACGGTAGGTCGAAAGCCGCTCTATGGTCTGCAGCGCGATGTGCCGTCCGCCGAATTGCGCCGATTGTGCTGATTCAATCTGCTTCTGCACCGACCTCATATCGCCCTCTCTATTCACACTGATACTGTGTACTCATTCACAGTATTTGTCAAGAATTTATTTAAAAAATGTTTAAAAAATACCTTGTGGATGCTGCTGCCTTTTTATAACGAGTCGCCGGGAAGGTCAGAGGCTTGCCCCGAGGGGCACGCCGGATCCCTGTCTATCCAGTTCCGCGCGGATAGCTTTGCCGATCTGTTTTGCGGTGTAGGGCTTTCGGATGTAGGTGACCACGCCGAGGCTTTCAAGGGCCGCTCTCTTCTGCACATCCGAATAGCCGCTAACGATGATGGCTCTCTGCCCCGGCTTGAATTGGATGATTTGCTTGTAGGTATCCAATCCGTCCATTCCCGGAGCCATCATCATGTCGAGCAATAAAAGATCCGCAGAATGGCTTTTCAGATAAGCAACGGCATCCTCGCCGCTCGGCAGGGATTGGACGCG
>CAZLHW010000536.1:0-2933 GCA_964559085.1 uncultured Acidobacteriota bacterium
GGCCAAAAGATTTACTCCGCTCAAGATGAGGGCGCCTTCCGAGTGCGGGTGGACGTGGACATGGTAACAATTGAGGTGACGGCCCTGGATAGATATGACAATCCCGTGCCTAATCTGAAAAGGGAGGACTTCGAGCTTTATGAGGATGGGAAAAAGCAGGACATCGTCATCGTGGATGAAATAAGTGCCGAATCCGGATCCTCCGCGCTCGGGGCCTCGCCGATCGCCGGACCCGCAATGCGGCGCGGCAAGACTGTTTTTATCCTCTTCGACGACAGCGCCATCTCGCCGCAATACATCAAGACATCGCGGGACACCGCCGAGAGGTTTGTCCGGAAACATATGCGACCGCAGGATCTGTTTGCCGTGGCTCAATACGACATGTCCATGAAGATACTTCAGAATTTTACCAGTGAAAGAGAAGAAGTGCTCGCCGCAATCCGCCGGCCGGCAGGTTCAACTCCAGGATCGGCGCTTTATTTTGAAAACCTGCTGCGCGCGCTCGATAAAATCTTCCAGGCAATTGCCCCTATACGGGGACAAAAATCCATCCTGATCTATTCTCAGTCCGGGTTCGGGCCATCCTACACAACCCCTACACTCGCCAACACCTATGCCGCAACGCTGATGGCGGCTAAGAAAGCCAATGTCGTCATCTACACGCTAAGCCCGGACGAACTGGGGAGCAGCGGCGGATCCATGGGAAGCATGCCGGCTACGATGCCCGGGGGAGGACGGGGACTGGGAGCGATTTCCTCTTTGGGAGCTGCCGTAACATTGCGGTCGCTGGCGACGGAAAGCGGCGGATTTTCCATTTACAATACCAACAACTTCGACAGCGAACTGGACAAGTTTGATCAGCGGATCAGTAATTATTACGTCCTGGGTTTTCAGTCCAGCAATCCCAAACACGATGGCGGGTTTCGCAAAATAGAGATTAAAACCAAGGCAAAAGGCGTGACGCTGAAATACCGGCCCGGCTACCAGGACCGCCGGCCGGTCGATGTGCTGGCAAGCTCCCGGCAGGAGAAAACTCTTCTGACCGCCCTAGCCACGCCTTCCACAGCCACACAACTGCCGATTACCTTTCGTCCGGCCTATTTTTATGATTCCCTTCAATCCGCCAGAGTGCTCGTTGCCGCCAGGCTTCAGATGGAAAAGGTTGCTCTGAAGAAAAAGGGCGGACAGCTGGAAACGGATCTGAACATCATGGGCGTCGCCTACGCCGAAGATGGAAGCGTGGCGGCACGGTTCAGCGAGACGATCCCCCTCAGTTTCCCCAAAGAACAGGAAGCGGAATTCCGCAAAAGCACCCTGCCCTACCGCAACTATTTCAAACTGCGCCCCGGCAAATACCGGCTGAAGCTGGCCGCATCCGATGAAGAGAACAACTTGGGCGCGGCAGAACAGGCCCTGGAAGTTCCGGCCGTCGCCCCACAAGCCTTTGCCGTCAGCAGCCTCATTGTCGCCGAACAGCTGTCACAGCTGCCGGACCTGATCCGGAATCTGCAGACTCAATTACTGGACCAGAGCGATCCGCTGCTTCTTTCTCAGATGCAGATCGAGCCGAGTATCGCCAACCGGCTGCCAGCCAAAAATCCGGTAGCTGTCCTGTTCCGAATCTACAATCTTGCAGGGCCGCTCAATCAACTGAATCTGCTCGCGAAAACCAGGCTGTTTGATGCAACCGGCGAACGCTTCGCGTTGGCGCCGATACAGCTGAAGGAGATAGTGTCGCCGGCGGGCCCATCGGAAGTCGTCGTTGGCATGCGGCTTCCCCTCCAAAGCGTGCCGGCCGGGAAATATCGCCTGGCAATGGAGATATCGGAAACCGGGACCGGTCAATCATCAACCATTCAAACCGACCTGGAGCTTTACTAATTGGCGTTTTCTTTGCGTCTTTGCGACTTCGCGGTTAAACCGCTAACCCGCAAAGACCCCAAGAAAGGGTTCCGGCTATTCACCCCGAACCGGGATTCAGGTATTTTATTGCCTTTGGAGCAAGGTAGAGAATTTTTACTCAGATGCATTCCCTTTTCGCCAATGGTGCCCGCGTTCTTGTCACGGGCATTACGTCCATCCATGGATGGCCCGTTTACAAGAAGCTGAAATCGCACCTTCATCCCGAAAGCCTTTTCGGGATTCGCCCTCCCGGCATGAAGATACCGAAGGACACCAATGCCGCCTCCGTCTGTATGACTGACCGCGCGCAGCTTGCGCGCCTCCGCGAGGAATTCCGGCCGACGCATTTGCTTCACGCGGCCGGCGTCTGCGACCTGGACATGTGCGAGGCAAATCCCGATTTCGCACACGACATTAATGTGAAGGGCTCGAAAAACATCGTGGACCTGTTCTCCGACTCCTGCTACATCATGTATTTGAGCGCGGATCTCGTGTTTTCCGGAAATCGGCCGTCGCCTCTTGGATACGAGGAAACGGACGAACCGGATCCCGTCAGCGTGGTAGGCAAAACATACGCTATGGCAGAAAAGGAAATAGCCAAAGCTCCGCGGCATTCCATTGCCCGGCTGGGCCTTCCCATGGGCGACTCCATCCAGGGCGAAAAAGGCGCCGTTGACTTCATCGAGGGCAGACTCAAGCGCGGGCTCCCCATGTCGCTGTTCCATGATGAATACCGAAGCTGCATCGACTGCGAGGATCTGGCGGATGCGGTGGTGACGCTGTTCTCCATGGAAGTGCAGGGCATTTTCCATATCGGGGGGCCCAGGCCGGTCAGCCTATATGAAATTGGGGAACGCATCCTGGAGCGCGGCAACTACAACCGCGACGCGCTGAGAAAATGGTCGCGCGCCGATGATGTGAACGGCCCGCCGAGAATCGGCAATGTGCATCTGAATTCATCGAAAACGGAGCGGCTCTTGGGCAGACGCATCAAAGGGTGGGATTTATGTGCGCCGAAAAGCGCATAGGTG
>CAZLHW010000537.1:0-294 GCA_964559085.1 uncultured Acidobacteriota bacterium
CGCAGCAAGCGGGGCAGATTGTTCGTCCGATTCACAGATCGGTACAGCTTCTCGTCCGCGTAGGCGCGATACGGAACCTGAACGGAGGTGAGCATCGCGTTCAGACTGGTGTAGGAATCCAGATTCGTCGCATGGTAGTGGCTGAAGTAGGTCGCATGACTTCTGACACGCGAGTAGAACCCGTCGGAGCGTGATAGGAATTCCTGCTCGAACGCATCGCTCGTCACACCTTCGAGAACGACCAACAGCACATGGTCTGCAAGCAAGTCCCCGTCGCGGATCTGCGGCATCGGC
>CAZLHW010000537.1:313-1359 GCA_964559085.1 uncultured Acidobacteriota bacterium
AGAAGGGAGAGCCAGAGCCGCCAGGACAATCCCAACAATCCCGGCGGACGCGGCCCCACGCATGCGAGGCAGGAACAGTCGCCGGACCGGCACCGCAAAGGACACGGCCCCCAAGCCTGCTGCGACGGCGACCGGCCAGAGCCGGCTCAGACCCAGATACTCCTTCAGAAGCACCCACGCACTTCCGCGATCGGCGGCAAAGAGGTTCACGGGAAAGGCAAGGTACTCCCGGAGAAGACGGGGATAACTCGCCAAACAAACGCCGATTGCGAACAGACTCGCCACCGAGAGATAGCCCCACACAGTCCGAGCGAGGCCATGAAGCAGACGACCGATTGTGCAGAACGCGACGTATCCACCTGTCAAGAGGCCCAGATCCTGCAGATAGGCAACGCCGTGAGGCATCCACAAACGAGGGTCTCGGGATTCCGCACATTGCAGCAAGAGCAGCAGCAGTAGCCAGGCGGAAAAGACCGCCCACAGCCGGAAGTGCGGGCAGCGAAGCGTTGGCGAAGATGCGTCATCGTTATACCATTTCATGGCCAGAGAATCCCCATCAAGATCACAATCCATGTACGTGCGAGTTCCACGTCCCAGGAAGCTCCATTACCGTGTCTGCCGGTAACCGAAACTAAGGTCCTGACCGGGGAGTCGGTCCCGGAAGGAGGTCCGCCAGGCTCATGTGATCGAGCACCGCTCGTTGTTCAGGCGTCAATCCCGGCTGCATCTCATACAGAGCATCTCGTATCAGGACCCACTGCTGCGTCTGCTGCAAGCGGCGGTTCTCTTCCAGATTGCGAGCCACGCGTCTTATCGCCTCTTCCACCGCCGGGATCTGGCCGGGTTCCAGGCGAAGACGCATCTGAATACGCCGGAACATGAGTTCCTGCAAAGCCGACGGACCCCGGCGCGCCATGACGGCCATGCGCCACCGCAGATGCATCTGACCGGCGAAGAAGCCGATGACTGTACCGGAAAACAACACGATAACCAGCGAAATTCGAATCTTCGTCCGAGCGTTCATCTCTATTCTCCCGCCTGCCATG
>CAZLHW010000537.1:1369-2932 GCA_964559085.1 uncultured Acidobacteriota bacterium
CTGCCATGCCCACGCCGACAGAGCGTCATTCTGTTCGATCTCCCAGGCAAGTTGCCCGTCGGAGGGCAGCATCCAGATGCCGGCGGCAGCCACGATCACGGCCGCAGCCGCCGTGGCCAGGGCCGTACGCCAAGCCGTGCGTGCCTCCACGCGGAACCGGATGACCTGCGGAGCGTCCCGCTCCGTGCGGATGGCCTGCATGACTTTCTCAGGCCACGAATCGGGCGGCGCCGGCGTTTGTTGCCGCTGGCGGGCTTCATCCAGCATACGCTCGACATCCGGCCCGGGGTATTCCCTTCTCTTCATGTGGTCCCCTTTGCTCGTAGGCTATCCTCCGGAGGACAGCCTCTCAATGATCTGGCGGAGCCTCTTTCGCACACGAAAGGCACGCACCTTGACCTTGGCTAATGACCAATCCAGTGTGGCGGCCACCTCCGGGAGGGCCAATCGGTCAAAGTAAATGCACTCGACAAGCAGCCCATCCACAGGGCTCAGACACCCCAATGCGCGGGAGCCATGCTCCGCGCTCTCCTCCCTTCGGCAATCCTGTGAAAACGCATCCTGGGCTTGAGCGGCCGACACGGCCTCAAGCAGCGAGGATTGGTCGTCCGACAACGCCGCATCGCATATTTCACGATCCCTTTGCCGCCGGCGCCAATAGTCGCAACACCGTCTTCGGGCGAGCCGCAACAACCATCGGTCAAACGACTGCTCCGGTTCGTACAGGCCGAGCGACCGGAACGCACTGATAAACGCCTCCTGGGCCGTGGATTCCACCGCCTCTGCGGGGACGTGCCGGCCGACCACGGCGAATACCTGGCGGCTGTATCGACGCACAAGAACCTCGAAGGCATCCCGATCCCCATTCAGGACCCGTTGTACAACTCGAGCGTCGTCGTCCATTTCGCGTTTGTCCCCAAGAACCGAGGTTCCCCAAATGGCCAGGACAGCGATCTGCCCTCATATCTATCGCGTGGCGGCCGACGAAAGTTACAGAAAAACGTGGAAGCACGGGATTCGCCTGCCCGCTTCGGGCATGCATTGAGCCCTACGAAACAGGAACCCCTCCCGTTTGCCTGGAAGCCTTCGGCCTGTCAGAGCACCTAGGCCCACCTCAACAACCGTGGTTCCGGCTTTTTTTCTTGCGTCCAGAACAACAAATAGTCATGATACGCCCTCGTAAGACGATGCGGAATCTACTCAAAAGATCCTTTGGGCGTCAAGCCCGGCTATTCTGGAGGTTTGGCCATGATCGGCAAGGCAATACGACTGGAACGAATCATCAACCGCAACTCGCAGCGGACGGTCATCATCCCCATGGACCACGGCGTCACCGTCGGGCCCATCGAGGGTCTGGCCGACATGCGAACCGCCATCAGCCACATGGTCAACGGCGGCGCCAACGCCATCCTGATGCACAAGGGCATGGTCCGCGCCGGCCACCGCGGCTCCGGCGGCGACGTCGGCTTGATCATCCATCTGTCGGCCGGGACGACCCTGAGCCCCGATCCCAACGCCAAAGCGCTGGTTTGCACCGTCGAGGAAGCGATCAAGCTGGGGGCC
>CAZLHW010000538.1:0-2919 GCA_964559085.1 uncultured Acidobacteriota bacterium
GGACACGACGTAATTCCGCTTCGACCAGATGAACTTGATCTTCGGGCGCCGTGCGTCCGCCGGGAAGCTCCAGAGCCCGCTCCCCTTTTTCCGGGGCCCGCCTGTGTGGAATTTCCCACCATAAAATAGGGAAACCGAGGCCATTCAGCCTTTGGGCGATCGCGGAAAAATCATCGCAAATGGCGCCGGCACTGCACACAAGCAGGTCGGGAATTGGGAAATGGGCTTCATTGATAAAAGCCCCGAGCATTGCGCGGACAGGGCAAAAGGACGCGCCCACACCGATTTGATCTGCGATTTCGAGCAGTCCGCCGCTCAACTCCATTACGCACGGGATCCACCATGCGCCATCGGGATAAAAGGCGGTAACGTTATTCAAGCTATAGGCCAGGACAGGCACAGTGCCCAGATCTTTCATTGTTCCCACAAGGCATTTGCCCTCTTTGCGAGCCCGGTGCAGGCGGTCCTCTTCTGAAAGAAGAAAATTCCATAACCGGAATGCCGCAGGCGAGTTGTCAAACAGCAGCGAAGCGAGACGCCGGTCGCCTTCAGCCAAGTAGCGCGATAGGGGGGCGCAATAATCCGGCCACACCACGCCTGCGCGGGACAGATACTCGTAACGGCTCTTCCACTGGTCGAGGGTTATTTGGGCGGGCGCGTCCATCATGACAGTATCTCCAGGAAGGATTCGATGCGTGTGTGCAGACGATGGCGGTCTTCATCGGGACGCCCGCTGATCTCCAGATCCAGAACCGGCACGGGCGCCCATCGCTTCAGGCGATACACTTCGGCGTGCCATAGGTCGCACCAAAGGTAGCGCCGAATGACGAGGCCGCGCACCGATAGCGGTCGGAGTGCAGCGGCCAGCCGCTGATAGAATCGGCTGTTGGGCCGCTGGAATATGTCCTGAATGGCATCAAAACAGCCGTCTGCCAATTCCGTGAAAGGAGCCTTTCCCAACATTCGGCGATCAAAAGCCGGTTCTGCCGGTTGCGTGCAATCCTGCACAATGACGCCGCCTGCATGATCCACCCATTGATGCCAGGGTTCCGGTGCATCTGCGGCATGAGCGCCAATCAGAGTCAGAGGAATTTGGCGCGGCTTCTTCCGCCCCCGTGCGGGGAAGCTGCGGCTCAAAGTGTTCTGCATTTCCGCACGCAGAACCTCGGCGGACGGCGTGTGCCCGCCCAGGTTCTCAAGGAACCTCCCCAACCGCGTTAATTCGTTTCTGTATAGGTGCCGCGCCTGAACGGATTGCCATGTTGCGGGGAGATTGAAAAGGAAGCAGGGGAGATTTGTATGCGCCCGGAGCACTTCGAATGCGCGGCGCATCTGATCGCAGGTCTGCGCGACGATGATGCCTGCGGTGTCCCTGGATTCCAGCGCTTCATGGATCCAGGCCCTCGCAAAAACACAGACTCCCTCCATTTGCAAAATACCAGCGCACCCGCTGTTTACGGACGGCTGCAGCAAGGCAGGCGCCATGCCGTGGGCGGCGATCCATTGGCGCGGAATATGAGGGCTGCTGTATAAAACTTTATTCATGGCCTCAACGCCACGTCCGCCCGCACGGTTTCGAAGAGAGCCTCCAGCCGCATGGTTATCCGCGCCGAATCGGATGGTGAATAATCGGTTGAAATTCTCAGGTAAGGCAGCTGCTGCGATTCTTCCGCCCATTCCTTGACAAGGCGGGATTCCACGTCATACGTCAGGCAGGCGTGCCAGGACAAATCCACAACACATTGGGGATGAAACAAATGAACCATGTCCGATAAGAGATCCAGCCGCTGGCTGTTTGGCGTCATAACGGAGCATGGCATTTTTATGTATTTTCTGGCGACCGCCATTAAGGAGTCTTCTTCTTCCTCATCCACGTCATCCCATATGGGTTTGATGCCGGTGCAGTTTTCCATGCATACAACCAAGCCGCCTGCATCCTCAATCAGGTCTACGACGCGCTCCGCACCGTGAACAGTAGGAACGCCGGTCAGAAGGACGCGGACTTTCGACGCATTCTCAAAATTTTTCTTCGATTGGAGTTGCTCCAAAGCCAGAGCGTATTGTTCCAAATCCGCTTCAATTCCGGATATTATGCTTTTGAAATCAAGCAGCTGTCTGCCTGTGATCGGAGGGGCATCAGAAGCCATAAGATAGGCCAAGTCCCTGCGCAACTGCCGCTCCCTGTTCATCAGCCGGATACCCTGCCGGAGGGCTTCATCGGTAATGCGAACGTTAAAACAATCCTGCAGATGGGATTTCATTCGAAGCAATTCTCCATACCAGTGAGCCAATGCGTTTTTGTTGTCTGTTTTCTGAGGCAGTTCAAGAATCAGCATCGGGTGTTTGCGGGACAGCAGCTCGTACATTTTCTTTTTCCCATCGCAGGTCGTTTCCGCGACAAGCAAGCCGGCCATTTCAAGGAAGGGATTAGCCTTTTCCACGGCATACCCGTAGGTCGACTTAATGAGGGGACAGAGGTTTGCCGGCAGATCATTTTCCGCGGAAGGTATCATTTCCGAGTCGCCGCCGCACAAACACACAGGGACTGCGCCCGCCGCGAAAATCAATTCCCGAGGCGCGTATTCACAGAGTATACCCACAATAGGCCGGCCCTGATTTTTGGCCTCGTCGGCATATTGCAGACAACGAGGAACCATGTCCTCAAACCAGGCCAGCGCATCGGTGTTGCGCGCGCCCTGGCTTTGAACCCGTCCTTTATCATCTGTGATGAGCCCATCTCGGCTCTGGATGTATCCATCCAGGCGCAGGTGGTTAACCTTTTGGAAGAATTACAGGAAGAGTTCAACCTTACTTACCTCTTCATCGCCCATGACCTCTCGATGGTGCGTCATATCAGCAATCGTGTGGCGGTGATGTATTTGGGAATCATTGTTGAACTCGCAGACCGTAACGAGCTTT
>CAZLHW010000539.1:0-1265 GCA_964559085.1 uncultured Acidobacteriota bacterium
AGGGTGCTATTCCGGCAGATGTTCAGATAAGTACGTTTTGGGATGATCGACGACATTGGGGGACCATTGACGGATCAGCATTTCCAGCCCGAATTGAGCGCTTTGAGGATGGAAAGCGTGTGTTTTCATTTATTGCTACTGAGATTGAATCCGGTCCTGCGGAAGATATAGCAAACTATCGATAAACTTATGAGGGAATCCATCATGCTCTGCAAATGGCTAAATATTGTATCGTTCCTGACCATAATTTTCTGTGTATTTCAGGCACCGGTCTTAGCCCAGGACCCGTATATAAAAGACACTAACCCGGTTCGAGGCATAATGCCGTATGCGGACCTGGTAAGCAGTCCGATTGACAGCATTGATCCTGTAAGCGGGAAGCTCAATCTATCTTTTACCTTGGGTTCCCTGCCTCCAGGACCGGGAGGCACCGGCTTTGACGTTGTCCTGACCTATGATTCACATCTATATGATACGCGCACATCTTATCTTCCCGCCTTTAACGGTTTCACGCAGCAACATGTGATAAGGCAGTTCACTCAGATCGATCCTGGCCATAATGGCGGATGGAAATATAATTTCGACAACCTTGGCTTTTTTGAGGAAACTAAAGAAGATATCCCAACATGGATTTATGATCCTTGGGTTAATGATTGGCGACCCATAACTGATCCATGCGCGGATGAAAATCTTCGATTTATCCGCATGAGGGTCGGGTTGCCTGATGGAAGCGAGCATATCATGCATTTGCATCCATATGCCAACGACAGCAATCCAAATTCCATCAATCTTTATTCTCACAACGGTTTTTCCGGGTTGGCCCCAGATGGACGTGCGAGAGCCAGCCAGTGCAGCAGCTGGGCCCCGATCAATGGCATTCTTACCTATTACTCTCATGACGGAAGCTACCTTAAGCTTGAAATTGAGGCTGACGGCAGTGACTGGCGTCAGAAGGAATGGACTCTGTACTATCCCGACGGTAGCAGGGTCACCGGAGTACACACGACGATTAATGCTATTTATGATCCAAATGGCAATATGATAACCATAGCAAATCTCCTTCCTGAGAATTGCCCCAGTGGAAATCCCTGCGCGGTCATCGAGAATGATTTGGGCGATACAATAGTCTTAGATCGAACCAGCCAAGGCTCATATTTCAGAGATACCATAACATCTTCGGGCCCAAACGGAAATTCTGCGTGGTCGGTGGATTGGCAAACACAAGGGGGATGCTCGAATTATAATCAAATTTATGAATGTGGAGC
>CAZLHW010000539.1:1275-2903 GCA_964559085.1 uncultured Acidobacteriota bacterium
CTACAAGTGTTGTGCGATATATTCAAATGCCGCTCGCAGCGCATACGCCTCTTGGAGGGCAGCCGGTTGTTTACAATAGCTATGAGTTCCAATACAGCGATGCAAACGAGGTAGGATCTGGCGAAGTAAACTATGTCAGGACGCCTTCCGGGGCCAATTATAGCTATGTCTGGTCTGTGGATGGCATTCAAAATGTTGGTTCACCGGATTTACCGGATGGAATTATTAAAAATCGTGTAGTGTCGAAATTGCTACAATATACGGACGAAAACAACAATCCCTGCACTTACAGCTGGACGCATAATTATCAAAACGAGTCCCTGACACAAATAACCGGGCCGGGAGGGCTTGTAACAGAATACTCATATGGCAGCTATAGTCCCTGGGGAACAAATCTTGTTACGGAGATAGTTGAAAAATATGGAACAACAACGCTGCGCAGTCGTCAACGCAGCTGGGCGCAAAATGAAATCTATTCGTTTATCCGGGATTTTGCGTCCACGACATTTGCCAGGAATCCATATATGAGCGGGGAAAGCACCACGATATATGGAAGCTCGCCAATTACCTCAACAGTTGGATACGTGTATGACAAGAATGGGAACCTGACTTCCAAAGCAGAGTCGGGTTTGCGAACAACAACAAACGAATACTATGCAACTGCCAGTAGCTGGAGCTCGCCCAATGGTTATTGGCAACCGCATACATCGCCTCCCTATTCACCACGCCGAGTTAACTCTATCAAGCGCAGCATAGTAGCCGGCGATGGAACGGGTTCTGCTACAGAATATGCATACTACATTGAATCGAACGCATTCACCACAGGGAACCATAACTATGAATACAAATGGGATAGCGAGAAAGGATCTCTAAGCAGCTTCTTGAGCAATCCAAGCAGTTATTCACAAGTCTGGCAGTATGGCTATGATGGCTATGGGAACAGAATAAGCATTATCGAGCCGCAAGGAATTGGGGAACCAGCCAGGCAAACGCAAATCATTTACGATGGAAGCAATAGCCGGATTGCCAGTGTCATACAATCGTCCACCTCAATAACCAATTACACGTGGAGGCCTAACGGCGCCGTTGAATCAAAAGTGGACGCGAACACCGGTGTAACGCTGGCAAGCTATAGCTATGATAGCGGAGGGCGGCGAACCGGTGTTACTGAAGCGGGGATAAGGAGCACTGGGACCTCATATGAGGATCAATATCTACGAATCACCACCACGCTCCCCTCGGGGCTTCAATCAACAACGAATTACGATCGGGTAGGCCGGGCGGTTTTCACTCAAAATTCCGATGGCAGCAAGGTGACCACAACACATGCCTATTTTGGCGGTGGGAGACGAACGATAACATCCAAGCCATATTTTACAGAGGATGCGTACACTGAATGGGTTTGCACGGAATATGATCTGATTGGGCGGGTTACTGCGGTTGCGATGTTTAAAGGCGGCGCTCCCACGAGTTGCACGCAGACCGGCAATAGGACCGGGATTACGCAAACAACCTACAATGGAGCCGTCACGACGATTACCGATCCAGCCGGCAAGGTGCGAATCCAAACACAGGATCCGCTTGGACGCTTGATAGAGGTCATTGAAGATCCATCCGGCCTGAACTAC
>CAZLHW010000540.1:0-2895 GCA_964559085.1 uncultured Acidobacteriota bacterium
TGGCATTAAATCCCAACGCCGCTGAAGCGCGGCTGATTCTCGGAAGCGCCTATGCCAGCCAGCAGAAGTACGCCGAAGCGGCCCCTGAAATCGAGGCCTTCATCGCGAGCTATCCCGACAATCCCGCGGGCCACTATCGGCTGGGGCTGCTTTATCTCAGGCAGGGCCGAAGCGACAAAGCCGAAGAGGAATTGGAAACGGCACTCAAGTATGATCCGCAGAATGGAGAGAGCCTTCTTGCCCTGGCAAGTGTGTATATCACAAGGAAGGCACCGGACAAAGCCATTGCCCGCGTGAATCAGGCCATTGCCGCGCATCCGGACAATCCGGTCCTGCACCAGGTTTTGGGCCAGGTTCATCTGATGACGGGCGATCGCGCCAAAGCGGAAGAGGCCTACAAAAAAGCGTCCGGAATCAATCCGAAAGATGTCACCCGGCGCCTGGCCCTCGCGGAATTCTACGCCAACACCCAACAGGCGGCTAAAAGCGAGGAAACGCTGCAGGCGATCCTTAAAGACAATCCGGGAAATCCGGATGCCTCGATTGCTTTGGGAAACCTGTATCTGGCTCAGAAGATTTTCGACAAGGCAATAGCCGCTGCGGAGGACCTGCTGAAGACGGATGCCAAGAACACGCAAGCCCTGATTCTGAAAGGCCGCGCTCTGATGGCGCAGAACAAGGCTTCGGAAGCCGTCGGCGTTCTGCAAAAAGCGGTCGACGCAGAGCCCACTTCCCCCACAGCGCGCTACTTCCTGGGGAACGCGCAATTGCTTGCAAAGAACACGCAGCGCGCCGAAGGGGAGTGGACGGAGGCGATCAAGAATGCCGGAAGATACACCCCGCCCTACATCGCTCTCGCGCGCCTGAAGCTGGAATCGGGCAATGCGGATGAAGCCATCCGCCTGTCGCAGCAGGCGCTCCAGATCAATCCCCGGCTGGCGGATGCGCAGCTGATTCTCGGCAGCGCGTATGCGGCCAAGAGGGACTACACAAACGCAATTGCGCAGCTGGAGCAGCTTGTCAAAAACAATCCCGATAGCGCAGCCGGTTACCTTCGGCTGGGCCAGGTCTATCTGGCACAGGGGAAGGCGGCGCAGGCAGGCGCACAGTTCGATAAGATTCTCGCCCGGGATTCGCGCGATGTGGAGGCCTGGGCCGGGACGGTTGCCGCGCTGATGGCACAGAAGCAGCCGGAAAGGGCCATTCAGAGAATTAAGCAACAGCTGTCCAGCGGCCTTCCTATCCCCAAACTATACGAACTGCTGGGAATGGTTTATCTGACGCAAAAAGACACGGCCAAAGCGGAAGAAGCGTACGCCAGGGCGGCGGAGCTGGATCCGCAGAATCTGCAGCAGCAGATGAAGCTGGCGGATTTTTATGCGGGAACCGGCAAGGCGGACAAAGCCGTTCAGAAATATCAAAGCCTGATCGGGAGCAATCCCGGCAACGTGGATCTGAAGAAAAAACTGGCAGGACTGTATCTGCAACAGAAGGCGTATGACAAAGCCACGTCGCTCGCGGACGAACTCATCAAAGCAAACGATCCTCAGGGACGGATTCTGAAAGGCCAGCTGATGATGGCCCAAAACAAATTCGGAGAAGCGGTCAAGGAGCTGCAGGCGGCCGTAGGCGCCAACAGGAATTCGGCTGAAACACGTTATCTGCTGGGTCTGGCGTATCTGCAGGATAAAAAGCTCCAGCAGGCGGAGACGGAGCTGAACGAGGCTGTGAAGATGAACGACAAGTTCACCCAAGCCTACAGCGCTCTTGCGCAATTGAAGCTGGCCGGCGGCGATGCGGATGCAGCTATGCGCTATGCCCAGCAAGGGTTGCGCATCAATCCGGACCAGAGCGACCTGCGCATCGCGCTGGGAAACGCCCGCATGCGGAAGAAAGACTTCAGCGGCGCCGTAAGCGAGTTTGAAGCGGTACTTAGGGCGCAGCCGAATAATCAAATGGCTCGATATCGGCTCGGGCTTGCCCAGGCAAGTCTTTACATGAGCCAGAACAAGCCGGACAGGGCGATCCAAGTTATCAACCAGCAGATACGGGAATTTTCGGATCAGAACGAACCGTATGAGACTTTGGGACAGATTTACATGGCCCAGAAGAACTATGCAAAGGCCGAGGAGTCTTTTCGAAAGGCGCTCACGATAGACAAGAACAGCCTTAGAGCCTATGCATTGCTGGGACAACTCTTCATGATACAGAAATCGGAGGACAGGGCGATCCAGGAATTTACCAATGCATTGAAGGTGAACCCGGAGTTTATTCAAGCCCATATTCTGATAGCCACTATTTACGAATCGAAAAACGATCGGGAAAAAGCCAAATCGCATTATCGCGAGGCATTGAAGATAAATCCGGAATCGCCGGTGGCAGCCAATAACCTGGCGTGGATCCTGGCCGAGTCCGGCGGCAATTTGGACGAAGCACTGAAGCTGGCGCAGACGGCGGCGCGGCAGTTGCGCGATAATCCGGCTGTGCAGGATACGCTCGGATGGGTTTACTACAAAAAGGGGTCTTACAGGGCGGCGATTGATACGCTCAAGGAATGCGTGCGACAGGATCCCAAGTCGGCGGTGTATCAGTATCACCTTGGGATGGCGTATCTCAAGAATGGCGAAAACGCAAACGCCAAGGCATCGTTAAGCGAAGCGTTGAAGCTCAGCCAGTCCTTCCCCGGTGTGGAGGAAGCGAAGCAGGCTCTGGCAAAGCTTTAGATTCACGCGTCGCTCGTCGAGAAAGCCGGGCGCTGAAAGCGCCCAGCAGTACAGCCCAGGGTGGAGTCCAGCGCGATAGCGCGCGGCGAAACCCTGGGTAGGGAATGACGATTGAACGAGTAGAGTCGAAAGGTGACGCGGTGACGAAGGCGACGGCCTACTTCCGTTGCGA
>CAZLHW010000541.1:0-2889 GCA_964559085.1 uncultured Acidobacteriota bacterium
AGCAACGCATCACGTACTCTTCCATTCCCGAACCGCTCACGAGTTTTTTCCTTCAAAAAAAAATTCCCGGCGGCGTCACCGGCACGCACGGGAAAACCACTACAACCTCAATGCTGGCATGGGGACTCCACTGCGCCGGATTGAACCCGAACTTCCTTACAGGCGGTATCGCCGAAAATTTCCAGTCCAGCTTCGGACTGGGCGGCGGTGCGCATTTTGTAATCGAAGGGGACGAGTATGATTCGGCATTTTTTGACAAGGGCCCCAAGTTCCTGATTACCTGCCGCACATTGCCGTAATCGGCAATGTGGAATTCGATCACGCCGACATTTACACCGATCTGGATGCGATCAAGCTTCAATTCCGGCGCTTCGTCAATCTGATCCCGCAAAGCGGTTTCTTGGCGGTTGGAGCGGAAAGCCCTGCCGCGGTGGAAGTGAGCCAGGGTTGCCTTTGCGCAAGAGAAACCTTCGGCATGGAAGCAGACGGCGACTGGAAGGCAAGCGGGATCGACCTGATGGACAATCGGCTCTGCTTTGACGTCGCCTATCGAAATAAGTTCTATTGCCGGCTGCGGCTGACCCTGTATGGCAACCATAACATCCGCAATGCCCTGGCAAGCGTTGCCGTTCTGAACCATTTGGGCGTCCCCGCAAATGAAATTCGGGATGGACTGGAAGCGTTCGCCGGCGTTCGCCGGCGGCTGCAGCTGCGCGCGCACATAGACGGGATCCGAGTTTACGAAGATTTCGCCCACCACCCGACTGCCGTCCGCGAAACGCTGCAGACTATACGGTCAACATTCCATCCGAAGCGCATTTGGGCAATTTATGAACCTCGCTCGGCGACGAGCCGTCGGAATATCTTTCAGCGCGAAATAGCGGAAGCCCTGGCGCTGGCCGACTGCATCGCGTTGCCGGATCTTTTCAAACCGGAAAAGGTTCCGGAAAAGGAACGGCTGAATGCATCACGCCTGATCGAGGATTTGCGCGGCATGGGACGCGCTGCCTGGAATCTGGGAAACGTGGACGGTATAATCCGGAAGGTGTGCGAAGAAGCCCGCAACGGAGATCTGATCGTAATTTTATCCAACGGCGGGTTTGGCGGCATCTATGAAAAACTGCCGGCAGCGCTGGAACAAAGAAGGTAATGCCGCCCGATTTTCTCGACAGGCAATGGCGATTCGATGACAAGAAATAAGCAATACGCGTGCTGGTTTCTCTTGGCTTCTCTGGCCTTCCACGGCGTTTTTCTGTGGGCGCAACAGAAATCCGGGCAAACGGGGCCGGAGCTTCAGGAACAGCAAGGATATAAAATCGGCGTAGAAGTCAATATGGTGACGGTGCCCGTCACCGTGCGCCGATCGGAAGGCGGTTTCCTTCGAGGACTGTCCCAGGATTCCTTTGAGATATATGAAGACGGAGTGCAGCAGGATATCACCTTTTTTGCGCAGGAAAGCCTCCCAACCCGCATTGCCATTCTTCTGGATGCCAGCGGAAGCGTTGTTCATGAATGGGGCACGATCCGCTATGCAACCAAGCGCTTCATCGAAAATCTCAAGCCGGAAGACCAGTTTTCTCTGATCAGCTTTAATGAAGAAGTGCGTCTGAAAATGGACTGGGGACAAAATGCCGACCGGGTGGACGCGGTCCTTACGTCCATCTATTGCAAAGGCAATACCAAGCTCTGGGCCGCCATCTGTGTTGCCTGCCGGGATCTGCTGAAGGGTATTGCGGAAAAGAAAGCGATCATCATCATGAGCGACGGGCTGGACAACCAAAGCTTTGTTTCTTATGAGGAAGCCCTGCAGGCAGCGATCCGCTCGGAGGCCGCCATCTACGTCGTAAGCAAAACAGAAGCCGTGCGCCAATCCTTTGAAGCGAACAGAAACTTTTACAGCAGCGTTCCGGGAGAAGTATTTGTAAATGCGGATCTGGCTCTGCGTAAACTGGCCTACGAGACCGGCGGCCGCGTTCTCTACCCCAATACTTTCGGCCAGCTGGATAATATCTACGCCGAAGTCGATGAAGAGCTGCGCAATCAATACACACTGGGTTATGTTTCAACCAACACCGTCAAAGACGGATCCTATCGACACATTGATGTCCGCGTGAAAGCTCCAAATGCAACAATCTCCGCGCGTCCCGGCTATTATGCGGCGGACGCCAGGGGACGAAGGAGCTCCGACTGAGTCGGATGCCCAGGTGAAGCAAATTTTCGGGAAAATTTCTTGACAGCCGCCGGGTCGTCGGCTTAGGTTCTTTCTGCCCCGATAGTACCCTCGAATTCAAATCAACATTTGAATTGGAGGGCTACACGTGCGTCATACCCCATTTCCCAACATAGTACTGCCCGCGTCCTTCATCTCGGAAAGCTCCCCGCCGGACAAACCTCGGCTCAAGGCGGGATCCACAAACTGGACGGATGATGAAATCGCCTCAATCCGCGCCGTGCTCCAAAAGATGACAGCGGTCCGGATACTCAACACCACGGATGCAGAAGACCTTGTTCAGGAAACCCTGCTTACCATGGTTTCCAAGCTTCCGGAAACCGCACTTGAAAAGGGGCCTCTGGTCTGGAGCCTGGGAATTCTGCGGCGGAAGGTCGGCAATTATTACCGCAAAACTCAGAGGTACACGCCGCTCAACGAAAGGAATGCCGAAACACGGCAGTTGCGGCGATCCGTGTCCCCGGAAGCATCGCTGCTGCTGGAAGAAATGGAGAGGATCGTGCAGGATGTCTTGTCCCGGCTGCCTCAATCCCAGCAGCGGGCGCTGGACCTCATGCTTGCGGGATTCAGTTCGGGGGAAATTGCCAGATTGCTGCATCCGGAGCGCTACCAGAAAGTCATGAACAATCTCTCTCCCGGCCGCAAAAAAATTGAGCAGG
>CAZLHW010000542.1:0-2881 GCA_964559085.1 uncultured Acidobacteriota bacterium
ATAACGCCGGGCCGACCGGAATGGACGCAGTTTTTTTCCGGCAGATCACCTTGTCGCCGAGTTTCACGCCATGCACTTTGTACAGCGGCATCGAGATCACATAGTTATCTTTGAAGCCAACAACCTCCGCCGGAATACTCCCGCTATTCGGATCATTGCCGACAAGCTCGCACAATTCTCCGACCGATACCGGCGGTCCCAGCGATTCCACGACGAGTCCGACGGCTCTTTTGACGGATCCAATGGTTTTGATTGGATCGAGTTCATTCAGTTTGCGAAAGTAGCTGCTCAGGTTGAAGTCGGCGCCGGCCATGCTATTTCACACCTTCAAAAAAGACACGTTCTACCTCTCGGAATTCTTCCTCGATCCGGGCGTCAACGTCGCCGCAATCCGTTTGAATGAGGCATCCTCCCCGTTCAATCGATTTATCCGCAACCAGCGCAATATCGCGCCCTTCCGTCTGCGATAGCTCCTGCCGCCGTTCGATCAGATAGTTGTAGTCGATTGGATTCAGATGAATGACGACGTTCGACTTTTCCGAGGCGTGATTAAGCGCCACGCGCACCAGCGTTTGAATAATATCGGGATCCACCCGTATTTCCCGATGCACAATTTTCTTTGACACAGCCAGCGCCAATTTGACAACCTGCTGCTCAATCTGGCTATAGAGTGTGCTACGAAGCCGGCTGATTTCGAAAATGGCTTCTGCATAGCGTTTCATGACGGCTTCCATTTTGCGTTCGGCGATTTCCATGCCGGCTTTTTCTCCCTGATGGAAGCCGTTTTCGTAAGCTGTCTTTTCAAGGCTCGCCAGATCCACCGTGGGAGGCTCGGGTTCCGGCTCAACAAATACCTGGGCTGGAGCTTTCGGCAACGGGACAGGGGGTTCCGTCCAGGAGTTCGGCTCGCTCGACAAAGCCATTTCATCAAAATTTTCGGAAAAAGATATCGGCTGAACAACCGCGGATCGTGCGGTACCCTGCTTGATTATTCTCATCGCCGTTAGAATGCCTAGCGTGATTGCAAATTACGAATTACGAATGACGCATTACGATTTGAAAACCGCCTCTGCAATCACTCATCCGCCGGAAAGCCGGAAGGTTTTTAAATTCGTCATTCGTCATTAATTGATATACTCGTCGCCGCCGCCGCCCTTGAGGCTGATCACGCCGCTTTCATCGAGTTTGCGAATAACACTGACTATCTGCTGCTGCGCAGTTTCAACGTCCTTTACTTTCACCGGCCCGAGGACCTCCATGTCTTCGCGCATCATCTCCACAGCACGGCTGGACATATTCCGGAAGAACTGGTTTCGCAGTTCCTCGCTGGTTCCCTTGAGGGCAATCGTAAGCGCTTTCTTGTCGACGCGCTGCAGGATCTCGCGCATTCCCTGATCGTCGATAAGAAGCACATCGTCGAAAACAAACATCAGATTTCGAATGCTGAGAGCCAAGGCGGGATTTTCACTTTCGATTTTCTCGAGAATGGCGGCAGCCGCTTTTGTCTCCATGCGATTGATCAATTCCGCAACCGCTCGAATGCCGCCATAGGATTCCCGGCTGAAATCGCCGAGCGATCTCATTTTCTGCTCCAGGATCGACGTGATCTTGCTGATAACGTCGGGGGAGATTTGTTCCAGGTTGGCCATGCGCATCACGACCTCGGCCCGCAAAGACGAAGGCAGCGAGCCCAGCAGTGCGGCCGCCTGCGAGGAATTCAGATGCGCAAGCACCAGGGCAATGGTCTGGGGCTGTTCGGATTGAATGAATTTTGACAGCTGCACCGGATCGGCTTTCTGAAGATTGTCGAATCCGACCAGGGTGCTTTGAAGCGAGATATTCAGGTAGTCGAGCAACTTCTTTGAGGAATCGATTCCGAAGGCTTTAACCAGCAATTTTTTTGCATATTCCGGTCCGCCGCGGGCCATGAAAGTCTGCGCCAGGGTCAACCGGTAAAATTCCTCGAGTATACCGTCGGCGACCTCCGGATTGATCTCTCCAAGCCGCGATATCTCTTTGCTGATTTCCTGGATCTCGTCTTCCTGCATGAATCGGAAGACTCCGGCGCTTGCCTCATCTCCCAGCAGAACCATAAGAATTGCAGCTTTTCGTGCTCCCGATATATGCGTCGCCATTTCTACGCCCTCTCCCGCAACATGGTTCGGATCAGTTGAGAAACCATTTCCGGATCCTTCCTGGCCTTATCTATGAGCTTCTTCTTAATGGCGGCATACTTTCGGCCTCCCATATCAACCTGGTTTGCTTCGCGTATCAATTCCCGCTCGATCTGTTCATCGCTGGCCGTTTCCAGCGATATGGTTTCTTCCTGTTGGCCGACCTCGCCCGCAGGCAGGCTTGCGGGCGCGCCTGCGGCGCTCCCCGCAGTGATTTCTTCGGGGTTCGCGCTCGCGGGGAGCGGCTTTGCGGCATTTTCGGCGTCTACAAGCACCGATTCGCCCATTCCCGCGGGACCCAAAGCAGCATAGGATATAGCCTGAAATGCCTTCTTGCGAATCGGGCGGAAGATAATGAAATAGACAAGGAAGAACAGAACGATAAAGGAGCCATATTTTATGGCCGGGAACAGGTATACCTGCCCTTTGACATACCATGGGGTCGCAGGCCGCGGTTCTTCAGGCTTGGATTCCGTGTAAAACGGCACGTTTTCGATAGTGAGGACATCTCCGCGCGCTGCATCAAAACCCACGGCAGCTTGAACCAGTTGGCGGTAGGAATCGATGTCTTTTTGCGATCGCGGTTCCTGGCGAACCGTAATCTTGCCGTCCTTGCCGGTGCTGTAAATTGTTTTGTGGTCCAGAATGACCGCAACCGACAGTCTGCGCACCGTGCCCTTCGGTTGGATGGTATGCCGCACCAGCTT
>CAZLHW010000543.1:0-2856 GCA_964559085.1 uncultured Acidobacteriota bacterium
AGCAAGCAGAAAGCAACCGGAAAAATGACGGCGCGCGAGAGGATCGCCGCGCTGCTCGACGAAGGGTCCTTCCATGAGTACGATCTGTTCGTTGAACATGCCTGCCGGGATTTCGGCATGAACGGCAAGGAACTGGCGGCCGACGGAGTGATCACCGGATCGGGTACCATCGGGGGACGGACGGTTTGCATTTATGCCCAGGACTTCACGGTAGCCGGCGGTTCGCTCGGATTAATGCACGCCCGAAAGATTACCAAGATCCTGGACCACGCGATCAAGATGGGAATCCCCGTCATCGGCATCAACGATTCCGGTGGCGCGCGGATCCAGGAGGGCGGCAACTCTCTGGCCGGCTATGGGGAGATCTTCTATCGCAATACCCTGGCCTCCGGCGTCGTCCCGCAGCTGTCTGTCATCCTCGGGCCTTGCGCCGGCGGCGCCGTGTATTCCCCGGCATTGACAGACTTCGTTTTTGTTGTCGACCAGATTTCCAAAATGTTCATCACCGGCCCGGAAGTGGTGAAGACCGTGCTCGGCGAAGAGATTTCCATGGAAGAACTCGGCGGCGCCCGCGTGCAGGCGGAAATAGCCGGCAACGCCCACTTCTTCGCCAACAGCGAACGGCAGTGCTTCGATCAGATCCGCAAGCTTTTCAGCTACCTGCCGGACAACAATCGCCAGAAGGCTCCCGTCGTCGATCCGAAGCCCCCCAAGCCTGCTTATAAAATCGAAAGCCTGATTCCCAAGGATTCCAAGGTTCCTTTCGATGTGCGCGATATTGTGCGCGCCCTGGTCGATGACTCGGAATTTTTCGAAGTTCAGTCGCTTTTCGCGCCCAACGCAATTACAGGTTTCAGCCGCATCGAAGGTCAAACCGTCGGCGTCATCGGCAACCAGGCAATGGTATTGGCCGGTGTTCTGGATATCGATGCTTCCGACAAAATAGCCCGATTCGTTCGGTTTTGCGATGCCTTTAACATTCCGCTGGTCACACTGGTGGACATCCCCGGATACCTTCCGGGCTCCGACCAGGAACACGGGGGCGTCATCCGCCACGGCGCCAAGGTATTGTATGCTTACAGCGAAGCCACAGTGCCGAAAATCACCGTTATACTCCGCAAAGCTTACGGCGGCGGCTACATCGCCATGTGCTCGCATCATCTGCGGGCGGACTTTGTCTTCGCCTGGCCAACGGGCGAGATCGCCGTCATGGGGCCCGAAGGTGCGGCCAACATTATCTTCCGCAACGAGATTCAGGCAGCCAAAGACCCGGAAGCCATGCGACAACAGAAGGTCAAGGAATACACCGACAAGTTCGCAAATCCCTATGTGGCCGCCTCCAATGGTTACGTGGACGCCGTTATCGCGCCGGAGGAAACCCGGGCCTACGTCGCGCATGCTCTGAAAATGACGCGCAATAAGGAAGAAGCGCGCCCGGTTAGAAAG
This sequence comes from uncultured Acidobacteriota bacterium, assembly GCA_964559085.1. GTDB lineage: Bacteria > Acidobacteriota > UBA6911 > UBA6911 > UBA6911 > UBA6911. The sequence goes on from CAZLHW010000543.1 coordinate 1,447, forward strand.
CATGGGATCCCGCCGTTTTAAGAAGGAGAACCAATGTGAGCGAACAAGACAGGCTCGGCGAAATTGCGCTGGAAAACGGCGTTTTCGAAACGCGGCTGACTAAAAAATTTGCACGGCGGAAACTCTATCAAAGGCAGGATCCGCGCATCATCAGGGCGGTGATTCCCGGCGTCGTAGCCGAAATCCATACCCGTGTCGGAGCCGCCGTGAAGCAGGGCGACCCCCTTTTGGTCCTTGAAGCCATGAAAATGCTCAACAGGATCCTGTCGCCGCAGGACGGCACCGTCAAAGTTATACGGGTGGCCATGGGCGAAAAAGTTGCAAAAGGGCAGGCGCTGATCGAAATGGATTAAATCCAGAGCCGGCGCTCCTCAAGCGCGGAATCCTTCCCCTCCTCATTAAAAACCGGAGGATCTCTTCACCGCAATCGGGCGGACCAGGTTTCCCATAAGAGTGCCTTTGGAATTGTCGTCATCCCAGTTTCTGATGGGCGAGGGAAGGACTTGGTCGGGTCGCACCACGACCAGGCCCAGTTGGCTCCTGGCAATTTCATCAAGCCATTTTGGGTTCTTGAGCATTTGTTCCTCAACGACAAGCTGCTGGCGGTCTTGCAGCAACTCCTCCCTCTGCACCCGGAGTTCCTGCATCTGATAGCCAAGGTGTATCGTTTGGCTGCGGATCCAGACCTGGAACGTAAAAACGCTTGCGATTAAAGCAAGAGGCAAAAACATAAGGAAAGATTCCCGCATTATTTCCGTATCCGGCGTATTTTTAAGACCGTAGTTTCTGACGGCCACGCCTTTGGCCAAATCCACCATGATTTTCTCCTGAAGCTCTCTGCTTCGCGCAACTAACAACAGAAACGCTTGGGCTTCACGGGTTCCGCTTGATCCGGAGCCTGCGGGCGCGCCGGAACCTTTGAGCTTTGAAACCCGAAAATGCGAATGGGAAAGAGCGGCGCCTATTCCATCGGCTTAAGCCCGGACCTGTAAGTTTCGTAGTACACCGTGTCAAAATCCTCACCGCCGCTGATGTACTCTTCAAACTGCCGGGTGTCCCAGATTTCCAGGTAGTTGCCACGGCCGATAATGCTTACATTCTTGTTTATGCCGGCAATTTTCATTTGCAGCGGAGTGAGCGCAATCCTCCCCTGCTTATCGATCGTGGAATCGCTGACCGTGTTCTGCAGCGTGCGCTGGAACCGATTGACTTCCCTGCTCATGGGCATTCTTTCAAGGGTGTCCTCGAATTTTTCCCACTCATCTTTCGGATAGGCCCATAGACAGCCGTCCGGCGCCCTGCTGACCACAAAAGTCTCCTCAGCGGCAGGGGACAACAGCTTGCGGAACTTCGAGGGGATATTGATTCGCCCCTTCTGGTCTATGGAAAAATCAAACCTGCCGCGGAATT
>CAZLHW010000544.1:0-272 GCA_964559085.1 uncultured Acidobacteriota bacterium
CCAGAACGCCCCGGAACAGCCAATGCAATACACATAGGCCATGGAAACAGGATTCGCCCTGCTTCGGCGACAGAAAACAGGGGAAAAGCCATTGCGCAATGCGTGCTATCATCGGATTGCCACTGTCCTTACGGCGGGCATTTCGCTTTAGGGGGTTGAGGCCCGGACGAGGCCGCCAATCAATAGCGACGCCGCCCGGATGCCTCCGGTTTTACAAAAACAAAGGATGTTTCCCCTTCCGCGAAGATGGACTTTGTACAGAGATGTACCTA
>CAZLHW010000544.1:282-2848 GCA_964559085.1 uncultured Acidobacteriota bacterium
TAAGCAGAGTCAGCCCATCCTGCCATTTGCTTACTGTTAGGAATTTGCCGTCGCGCGATATAAAGGGTTTGCCCAACTTGGCCGGTACGCTTTCTTCTTTCCAAGTCTTACCGCCGTCTGCCGTGCGCAAGGCGATCAGGTTGGTCTTGCCTTCAAGGCCCAAGACAACCAGACCATGGTTGGCGTCGGTAAAACGTATGGCAGCCTGCGGAGTCTCCACCCATTCGTTGTTAAAGCCAAGAATAACCGGGTTGGCAAGCCCCAGAGAACGGGGATTCCAAGTCTTGCCGCCGTCCTCGGTCACGTACAGGGTTCCGTTCTTGCCCAGCAGGTACCCGTGATTCGGAGTGCGGAGCGAAATCGCGGCGACCGCAGTGACATCCTTGGGCAGCGCCAGATCCGTCCATGTCGCCCCCCCGTCCGTGGTCTTCTTGAACGCGACTCCCTTGCCGACCCATCCCGTTTGGGCATCGGCAAAGGCCAGAATGCTGGCCAGACCACCGACATCCTTGGCAACCACCTTCCAGTTTTTCCCGCCGTCAACGGTCAGACTGGTGCCGCTCAAGCACGATTGCCAGATTGTATTCAGATCCACTATGTCCACGGAAAACATGCAGCCGCCGGTTTGGGCAGCGGTCCATGTCTTCCCGCCGTCGGTGGTGTAATGTTGCGCACCTTCGTCGCCCGCGCCGCCCCAAACGCCGAATTTTTCATTGTGGAAGGCGGCCATCCTTACTTTGACTCCGTCGATCGCCTTGGGTATCACCACTTCCCACTGACCCTGGGCCGCGGCCGATACCGTGCCCGCAATCAGAATCGATATCAGCATACTCAACATAATAGTCAGCCTGGAATATTTCATCTCTGATCCCCTCCTGAATAACCGTATATACGTTCGCTTGTCCGCCCTTGTTTCCCCCGCCGAGAACGGGAGACATCGGCATCCATTTCCACTTCGGGCTTTTGATCGGAACTCCAACGCAGCCCACGCCGATCCCCGCAATGACCGTCAACACGCAGTATGTTTGCCCGAATGGCTTGTATGCAGCTGCGTGCTCCTTCTTACAGGGAATTTTCTTGGACGTGAATGGCTTTTTGCCACGCGAGCCCGCTGTTGCGGGCGAAGCCGATGCCGGCATCATGCACGCGGTTGAACAAAAGCCTTTTTCAGAGAAGACACTCCATCCTTAGCTCATCTGAATCCCGATAGCGCGCCATTAGACCAAACCTCGATTTCGAAGCCAGAGGGCACTGTTTGCCCCTAAATCCGTTAAATTGACATTGGATGACCCAAAACCGAGGAGGGATCAAACAGCGCATCCCAACCCAGAAATCCGTGTTGCGCCCACCAACGGCGGTGAATGGGTCGAGATTATTCGGAAACCAAGCCGGCTTTGCAAAAAAAGTTCTCTTGTTTCGGGGCGCGGAGTCAGAGCTGCGTCCGTCAGCAATCCGCCGGTGCTCGCCCCTTCAATCGCAAGCTTTTGCTTTCCTGGTTGTTGATTCAAACAGGGATCCGCGATTCACAAGGAACGCCTGTCTGGCAGAAGCCGCATCCGTAGGCTCCTTTGGGCAGCCCCAGCTGCTTCTCCGCATATTGGTTTGTGGCCATGCATTGAACCGCGCACGCTTTTTTGTCATGACCGGATTTCGAAACTGCGCCCCCCGGGCAGCGATTGATGCACATGCCGCAAATTCCCTTAGCGTAGTGGAGACAATAAGCGTGATGATCTTTATAAGGACGCGGAGTTGGCGGAACTTTGATCCGCGCCACCACGGAAGCAAAACGGACGGCTTTGCCCTTTGGTGTAATTAAACCGTCGCACAGCCCGAAAGTCCCGAGTCCGGAAGCATACGCGGCGTGCCGTTCAGACCATTGGGACGCCATACCGTATTTTCCGCTATTGGTTGCAATCTGGTTGTAGCTTTTGGAAACAGAAGGGGCGACCGACGGATATCCCGACTTTGTAAGCATGTCGGCAACATAGCGGCTCAATTCATCGATAAAGTCGCCTCCGAAAGTCCGGGCGCGAATCCATTTTTCGGATGGAGTCTTTGTTTGTTTGCGCAGATCGGCCTTGATCGACTCTGTATGAGGCAGAGCCCAAGAGATGATGGACAAATCCGCAGACGTTGCAGCAATTTCGGGAAAGGCCAATTTGAATATCTCGATCGGAGTCCAATAGAAGGGCCCGATGTCTTCCTTATAGAATTGATAGATGGGATCATCGCCGGACGAGAAGCCGACCAGCGGTTCATCCCAGGCCCTTTCGTTTTCCGCATTCCGGATCGAATTCGTCGGTGCTTTCGCGACGTAATCCTTGATAAGCGATGTAATTGAGGCGGCATCGCCCTCTTTGACCGGCGATTCCGATGCAAACACGTCCAAAGGCCTGCCCGCATCCCCGACGAGCCCCGCGATAGCCGCTGTTTGTGCTGAAATTCTGAGGAATTCCCTTCTATTCACTTCCAACCGCATAGCGGCCTCCTTGTTGGATTCCTTTCTCCGACTTTGCCCCGGGCTGAACATCGAGCTCAGTAGATAGTGGCTGCGTGTCCCCTGCTC
>CAZLHW010000545.1:0-2841 GCA_964559085.1 uncultured Acidobacteriota bacterium
GGTCCCCCCAGATTGCCGCCGAACTGATTCTGTATATTCTGCGGTTTTTCCAGCCCGGATCTGTTGTTGAAGAAACTGTTGGCATCGAAGACTCGGTTTCTCAGAAATTCATAAACGGTTCCATGAAACGCGTTGCTGCCGCTCCGGGTCGTAACGCTGATCAGAGCGCCCGGGCTCCGGCCGTTTTCTGCCGCGTAGGGGTTCGTGCTGACTCGGAACTCCTGGATCGAGTCCACGGAAGGCCGGACGACTTGCGTGGGGAAGTCCTGAACATTTTCTGAAATTGAATTATTATCGGTGCCGTCCAGCATGAAATTGTTCTGCAGCGAACGGACGCCGTGAATGCTGACGGCGCCTGTACGGCCACTCGGTGTTCCGCCCGACTCTTCCGTGTAGCGATCGGCTTGCGTTCCCGGTACCATGGCGATCAGGTCGTCCCAGTTGCGGCCGGCTAAAGGCAGGTCTGTGATCATCCGGTTTTCAATGACCGTGCCCGGCGCCGCTTCCTGATTGGCCAGCATAGGGCCTGCTGCCCGGACCATTGCTGTTTCGGTGATCTGGCCGATTTCCAGGGTAAAATCCAGGCGCCCTTTCTGCCCGACTTGTAATCCAACATTCTCCTGCACTGATTTTTTAAAGCCCCGGTATGCAACCGTAATCGTGTAGGAGCCGGCCGGCAGGCTTGCAAACCTGTAAAACCCGGACTCGGCAGTCGCCGCGCTGTATTCTATATTGGTAGCCGTGTTTCTTGCCGTTACTTCGGCATTGGCAATAACGGCGCGGGAAGGATCGGTCACCAGTCCCGTGAGACTGGCCGTATCTACCTGTGCCCAGCCATGGGCGGAAGCTAACATGCATACAATCAATAGAGCGAGGGGAAAACGTTCTATTTTTCCCAAGCGCTTCATGAGGCGGCATTTTACGCAACTCATATCTGTTCTCCTGAAGAGGCCTATTAATCTTTTATTCCAATGTCAATGCATCGCCGAAAAGGGCTTTGAAAAAACACCCGATAGAAAAGCGGCATAAGCCCTGATTGGGGCATGTCGCCAGAGCTTTTTAAATCAACAGACTTAAGGATAAATAGGACGGCGGCCCGACGTGAGGGGACTATTCTCAGGTAAATCCGGAAAAGAGGAAAACAGCCGTAACCATGGAATGCAAACATCTCACAGAGCCGATAACCCATCAAGCGCAAAAAAACCGCAATGCAGAGCGAGGGGCTGCAACCTCTGGGTGATGCAAGCAGCGCTGCTTTATCGGCATCCGGCGCAACTACTGCGCTCGCGTGTCCTGCGCGCGCCTTGCGCCGAAGGTTCTGCCTCATGCAAAACGGTTCGGCGCAATCGGTGCGCCTCAACTTGGGAATCCGGGGTTGTCAAACACTTTAGTTTGAGAAGAAGCTGGCATTTTAGGGGGCGAAGAAGTCTCGGATGTAGCCTATTGCAAGGAACAACAGCATGAATTCCAGCATCACTTTAATAAATCTCTGAGGCATGCGTTTCTGAAAGCAGGCGCCGCAATACATCCCCGCCATGCCGCCCAAGCCGAAAAGAATTCCCAGCAACCAATCGGGAGCAGTGGAGACGCCCGGCCTCAGCGGCACAAAGGTGTAAAATAGGACGCCGACGATTGAAGTCATGAATGTTCCAAAGAGCGCCGCACCTGCAATCATGTAAACCGGAAGGCCCAGGAAAGCAACGCAGAAGGGCGCTATTATGGAACCTCCCCCGATTCCATATGCGCCCCCGACAATGCCGACAAGAAATGCCATTACCAGCATTTTGGGAGTGGCGAAGGAATAACTTTCGCCGCAGAACTCATATTCGGTTTTTTTTGCGGAAAAGGAGAGGGTTCGGATAGGGGCGCGGACGCCAAGGGTTTGCCTTAGGCTTGGGACTTCGTTTTGTCCATTGTCCCCGCCGCTTTTGGTCTTCGCCAGGCCGCCCAGGGCAAGGCGCAAGCCCACATAGAGGAGAACGCAGGCGACAAACAGTTTGAATGTTCGAGGATCCGGAAGATAGAGAACGCGCAAATAGTAGCCAAGGAAGATTCCGGGAAGCGTCGATAAAACCAGGACCCAGGCGAGGTGCCAGGCCATGCGTCCTTCGCGGATGTAGCGATAGACGCCGCTTGGGATCGCCACAATGTTATAGACAAAATTGGTGGCGCTGACGGAAGGGGTGACGAAATGAAGATAATTGATCTGTAACGGCAACAGGAGAAACGCTCCCGAAACTCCTCCCATCGACGCCAGGAAGGAAACCGCACACGCAACGAGCGGCGGAAAGAAAAACCAGGTGGTTACACCGGATACCGGAAAGCTTATCTGCAGGTCCATTGTTTTCTCGCGAGTTCACCCCATCCATTTGTTTGAGCTCCGGTCCCGGATGGGACCGCTCTATAACGGATTCTTCTGCCGGACAGCCTCCAATACTCCACGCGCGATCCGCCTCGGCCGCTCTGCGATGCCGACGATGTTCAATGGATCCCCGCGAGGATCGACTTCGATGACTTTGGCTCTTATCGCCACCGGTACTCCGTCGCGGGTGAGGCCGCGAATAATGCCGCTGATCGGGGCATTCAGAATGGAATCTGCAATTTCGGCAACCTTGTGCCCGGCTTTGACCCTGTCGCCGATCCGGCATGCTGTTCGAAATACGCCGGCGACCGGCGCATAGACGTAACGATCGCGGGCATGTCCCGCGATTGCCTGCGGTTCCCCCTCAAGGGGCCGGGTTGCTCCCTGCCAGAGCCCCTTTCCCAGCCCGTCCTTCCATCCGGTATCCACGGCGGCATGCACGCTTACTCCGGCAATGACATTGGGGCCCAGGCCCACGG
>CAZLHW010000546.1:0-1591 GCA_964559085.1 uncultured Acidobacteriota bacterium
CCGTATGCCGAGTACCGCGCCCATCGAGTTTCTCCGATCCTCCCATCCTTAAACACGCTCCCCTCCAAAAAGTTCCGCTTAAAAATTAACCGCGGATTTCCACGGATAGGCACAGATATAAATTTTTTGTGAAATGGATTGCCTCTGTTTGAAACAGTATCCATATGGAAAAGCTTCGACAAGGCGATAGTACCGGGATGCTGATTGGAGCATTCTTTCGCGTTTATAACGCCTTAGGGCATGGATTTCTGGAGAAAGGGTATGAAAACGCCCTGGCTATCGAAGCTCGAAAACTGGGATTGGAAGTGGAACAGCAGATGCCAACAAAGGTTTATTATGGAGGGAACATTGTAGGCGAGTATTTTGCGGATCTCGCTATCAATAACGAAATCATTGTTGAGCTAAAATCTGCCAGGGCAATTGCACCGGAGCATGAAGCCCAGCTTATAAATTACCTGAAAGCCACACATTTTGAGGTCGGTCTTCTCCTGAACTTTGGCCTGAAACCCGAATTCAGACGCCGGATTCTCGACAACAATCGTAAGGGCACTTTCTCCTGGGATAGCGAAAACTTGCGATAATTTAATCCGCGAAGATCCGTGGAAATCCGCGGTTAATACTGCTATCATCCCCGCTTTCATGACTACGACGAAACCCCATAATTACGTCGACGAATACATCATGGGCTTCGGCGACCGGATCGCCATCGCGCTGGACGGGGCTCGTGTTTCGGTCCGCGATTACGGCCGCGGTATCCCGCTCGGCAAAGTGGTCGAGTGCGTTTCGCGCATCAATACCGGCGCAAAATACAGCGATGAGGTCTTCCAGTTCAGCGTCGGGCTGAACGGCATCGGGACCAAGGCCGTCAATGCGTTGTCGAAGCACTTCGTCGTGCGCAGTTACCGCGGCGGCGAGTTCGCCGGGGCCGTCTTCGAACAGGGAAAACTCAAAGATCAGCCGAAAGGCCGGGATTCCAACGAACCTGACGGCACCTTTGTTCAATTCGAACCCGATCCCGAGATTTTCGGCGCCGTATCGTTTTCGCCCGAGCATGTCGAGCGCCGCTTGAAGCTCTATTCCTTCCTCAACGCGGGTCTGCGCATCGAATACAACGGCAGGGTCTTTATTTCGCGCAACGGCCTGCTGGATCTCCTGCGCGACGAGGTCGGCGACGAGGCGCTCTACCCCCCGCTGCACTTTCAATCGAAGACGCTGGAGCTTTCTCTGACGCACACGCAGCGTTTTGAAGAAACGTTCCTCTCCTTCGTCAACGGCCAGTACACGTCCGACGGCGGCACGCATCTGAGCGCTTTTCGCGAAGGCCTTGTCAAAGGTTTCAACGAATATTCGAAGAGCAAATTCGACGGCGACGACATCCGCGAGGGCATGGCCGGCGCCATCGCCGTCCGCCTGCAGGAACCCGTGTTCGAATCGCAGACCAAGAACAAGCTGGGCAATACGGAGATCCGCGGGGAACTCGTCGCCAGGATCCGCGAGATCATCGTCGACCTGCTGCACCGCAACCCGAAAGCGGCCGAGGCGGCCCTGGTCAAAATCGAGGATACCGTAAAGCTGCGCAAGGAGCTCCAGT
>CAZLHW010000546.1:1601-2403 GCA_964559085.1 uncultured Acidobacteriota bacterium
CCAGTCCATAAAAAAGATGGCCCGCGAGCGCGCCCGGGCCACATCCATACGGGTGCCGCAGTTGAAGGACTGCAAGACGCATTATAACACGCGCCCCGGGCACGGCGCCGATTCGATGCTATTCATTACCGAGGGCCAGTCGGCCGCCGGCTCCATCGTCAGCTGCCGCGACGTGAATACGCAGGCGGTTTTCACCATGCGCGGCAAGCCGCTGAACGTTTGCGATCTGCAGCGCGACGTGATGTACAAGAATGAAGAACTGTACAACCTGATGCGGAGCCTCGATATTGAAGATTCGCTGGAGCGCGTGCGCTACCGCAAAATCATTCTTGCGACGGATGCCGACGTGGACGGGCTCCACATCCGCAATCTGCTGCTGACATTCTTTCTGCGCTTCTTTGAACCGCTCGTCCACGACGGCTACGTGCACATTCTCGAAACGCCCCTGTTCCGTGTGCGCAACGCGAAGAAAACATTTTACTGCTACTCGGAGGCGGAGCGGGACGAGGCATTGAAGGATCTGCGCGGCGCTGAAGTGACGCGCTTCAAAGGACTGGGCGAAATCTCGCCGGCGGAATTCAAGCACTTTATCGGGCCCGAAATGCGGCTGACGCCGGTGAAGATTGCCAACCGCCACAGCGTACCCGCCATTCTCGGATTTTACATGGGACGCAACACGCCTGAGCGCCGGCAGTACATCATGAACCATCTTGTTGTTGACGTGGAATCACGACGGACGGACCCAAAGAATTATCGCTTTTTGGCGACCTGGAACCGGTGGCAGAACAGCCGGAATCCGAAG
>CAZLHW010000546.1:2413-2835 GCA_964559085.1 uncultured Acidobacteriota bacterium
CAATTCTCGCTGTTTGGAGTCCTGGCACCGGCGGAACAAGCGGAAGCCGAGGCGCCTCCGGCGCCCTCGGGAGCCCTCGGCAGGCTTGAGGCCACGGGCGATGGCCCGCTCAAGCGGCTGATGAACGAAAATTTTCTGCAGTATGCCGCCTACGTCATTCGCGACCGCGCCATCCCGGATCTGGACGACGGGTTGAAGCCGGTGCAGCGCCGCATCCTGTTTTCGCTGCAACAGAATGACGACTGCAAATTCATCAAGGTCGCCAACATTGTCGGCTAATGCATGCAGTTCCACCCGCACGGCGATGCTTCCATCGGCGAAGCCCTGGTGGCGCTGGCCAACCCCCGGTACCTGATCGCACGCCAGGGCAACTTCGGCAACCTGCTGACGGGAGGTCCCGCCGCCGCACCGCGCAACAGTGA
>CAZLHW010000547.1:0-2820 GCA_964559085.1 uncultured Acidobacteriota bacterium
TCATCGCGTTCACCGACTGGGTCGAAGGCAAGGGCCTGTCGCAGCCGGAGGCCGCCCGATTCCTGCGATTCATGAAGTTCGCGAACATCGAGAGCATCGACGGTTATTGTGACCTGCTCAAGGCCAACGGCTGCGAGGTGCTCGCGGCGAAGGATACCGGGCGGTTCTCGCCCTACATCGACTTGTATCTCAACATGCTGGGCATGCAGTTGACGTACGACGCCCTGCAGCTTGTCGGTTTGGACCAGAGCCTCATGCAGGCGATGGCGGTGGAGAGGGCGTTCCTCCAGCAACTGGCCCACGCCGGCAAGATCGTTCAGGGCCTGTTCGTGGCGAAGAAGAAATAAGCCACAAGGATAGAAACATGACAAAGTGCTGCAGCAATGGCAATGTGAAGATCGACCCGACCGATCCGTGCCATCCGCCGCAGGTGTCGTGCGGATCGAAGGCGACGGTGTCGGGGACGCCGGGGTGTCCGCTCGCTTGGTTCGAGCGGATGATCCCGAACTGTCTTCAGTACGCACAGGAGGCCAAGGCCAAGGGCAAGCGGATCGTCGGCATCATGTGCGAGTACACGCCGCGGGAGCTGATCATGGCGGCCGGCGCGGTGCCGGTCTGCCTGTGCGGCGGCTCGGCTGAAACGATCGGTCCGGCGGAAGAGCACCTGCCGGCCAACCTTTGCCCGCTGATCAAATCAACATACGGCTATCACATCCAGAAGGCCAATCCCTTCTTGGAGATGGCGGACCTGGTCGTTGCCGAGACCACCTGCGACGGCAAGAAGAAGATGTACGAGTTGATGGCCCAGAGACGGCCGATGTACGTGCTGGAGTTGCCGCAGACGCCCGACGACGCCGACGCGATGGCCCATTGGGTCCGCGAGCTTCGCAAGCTCAAGGCCAGACTCGAACAGGCGTTCAACGTGACGATCCCCGACGAGAAGATCCGCAAGGCGATCGCGACGATGAACCGCGAGCGGGCGCTTCGACGGCAGTTGGCCGGGCTGATGAAAGCAGATCATCCGCCTTTGACCGGACGGCAACTGCTCCAGTACAAGAGCAGTATCTCCGGCATCTGTGCCGATTTCGCCCAGTACGAGCGGGCACTGCAAACGTACGCGGGCAAGAAGCCCGAGGGCAATGCGTCGGTTCGTGTGCTGATGACGGGCGTGCCCATGGCCCATGGGGCCGAGCGAGTGTTGGAGCTCATCGAATCCCACGGCGGACTCGTCGTCGCCATGGATAACTGCACGGGCCTCAAGCCCCTTCTCGACGACGTGGATGAAACCGCGGTCGATCCGATCGTGGCACTGGCCGAGAAATACTTCCGTCTGCCGTGCTCGGTAATGACCAAGAACAACCGTCGGTTCGACGTCTTGAGAGACATGGCGCGGGAGTACAAGGCTCAATGTGTGATTGAACTGATTTGGCAGGCGTGTCTGACGTACGACGTCGAGTCGTTTTTCGTCAAGCAACTGGCGGAGAAAGAGCTCGGCTTGCCGTACCTGCGGATCGAAACGGACTACTCGCCCTCGGATTCCGCGCGGATCGCGCTGCGGGTCCAGGCGTTGTTCGAAACCGTTCAACAAAGGGCATGTGGGCAGGCATGAGAGAGCCGACCAACACCGTCGTATACACGTGTCCTTACGTGCCGGCCGAGTGGATCGCCGCTCACGGCTTTCAGCCGCGACGGGTGATTCCGCTGCCGACCGATAGAGCGTGCATCGCTCCGCGAGGGGGGGGCTTCTGTCCGTATGCGCGGGCGTTCATCAACGACGCTGCTGGAGAGGATGCCGCTGGGATCATCGTCACGACCCTTTGCGACCAGATGCGGCGGACGTACGATCTGTTGGTTTGTGGGAGCCACACACCGGCGTTTCTGCTGAATGTACCGAAGACCTGGCAGACCGTTGCCGCTCCACGGATGTATCTGGATGAGCTCAAACGCCTCGGCCGCTTCTTGGTCCGCTTGGGCGGACAGACTCCCTCCAACGAGGCGCTGGTACAAGTGATGAAGAAAAGGGGACATTCTACTTTTGTGTCCGATGCTCCTGTGCGAGTGGGGCCGATCGAGGGAAAAGTCGAATGTCCCCTTGTTGTGCCTGTTGCGGTGGTGGGAGGGCCTTTGATGCAGAGGGATCGCGTCCTATTCGATCTCATCGAAGAGTCCGGCGGGCGGGTCGTACTCGACGCCACCGAGACCGGCCTGCGAGGGCAGCCGCGGGCCTTCGACCGTAGGCGAATGGCGGAGGACCCGCTGATGGAACTCGCCGATGCGTACTTCAGCATTCCCGACGCCTCCCGTCGGCCCAACAGCGATCTGTACGCCTGGCTCAAAGACGAACTGGCGAAGACCGGGGCAAGGGGGATCGTCTTTCACCATTACGTCTGGTGCGACGCGTGGCGGGCGGAACTTGCCCGACTGAAGGAATGGGCCGGTTTGCCCGTCCTGGGGCTCGCCAGGGGCGGGAATGGTGATACGACCGTGGCTCGCCTGCGGACACGCATCCACGCCTTTCTGGAGATGCTTGCGTGACTGCCGAGCCGCGACAGATCAATCTGGAACAGTGGGATCGCGAATACGCGCGACTTCGTACGGCGGGCCTGACCGAACCCGTCTACGGTGGTCCGCTCAGCCGGCATGTCGCCGCCGGCGACACGCGATTGCTCAAGCTGCGATTCGACAACTCGCCCGCCGCGCTGCGATTGTGGAACTTTCTCCTGACTGAAGAGGACCGGCTCCGCGCCGCCCGCGAGTCGGGCAAGAAGCTCGTCGGCGCCATGAAGGACCTCGGCACCGTGCCCGTCATGGCCTACAGTC
>CAZLHW010000548.1:0-2818 GCA_964559085.1 uncultured Acidobacteriota bacterium
GGCCCTGATCCGGGCGATCCGCGGCCCGTTCGTATCAAGTTCTACAACCTCCTTCCCACCGGTTCCGGCGGCGATCTCTTCATCCCTGTGGACCGTTCTATCCCCGGCGCCGGATACGGCCCGGCGGTCGGAAATCAATACGACATCTATAAGGACAACCGGGCGACCATTCATCTGCACGGCAACAACACCGTTTGGATCAGCGACGGAAACGTGCATCAGTGGATTACGCCGGCCAACGAAAATACGCCGTATCCCGCCGGCGTCAGTGCGCGGAATGTTCCGGACATGGACGGATGCGCTTCGGATCCGGCAAATCCATTGCTGCCGGGCCGCAGCGGATGCATGACTTTTTATTACACCAACGCGCAGAGCGCCCGCCTGCAGTTCTACCATGACCATGCGCACGGCATTACGCGTCTCAACGTTTATGCCGGCCAGGCCGCAGGATACCTCCTTACCGATGCGGTGGATCAGGATATGATCAATGGAACCAACGTCACGGGAGTCAATCCTGAAGGGAAAAAGGTGCTTCCCGATCTCGGTATACCCCTGATCATTCAGGATAAAACCTTTGTCGAGGCCGCTACGGTTTTCGCTCAGGATCCCACCTGGAATTGGGGAACGGGACCAAAGGACCCCCTGACCAAAAACATTACAGCCGCAGTCGATGGAGACTTGTGGTATCCACATGTCTACATGTCCGTCCAGAATCCATGGGATGTCACCGGAACCAACGCCTTCGGCCGCTGGCATTATGGTCCCTGGTTCAATCCGCCGACGCCTGTATGCGTAAACGGGCAGCCGACAGGCTGCATCGAGGTAGGGCCGGTTCCGAATCCCTACTGTCTGCCGAAGCCTCCTACATTGGCGAACCCCAATGACTATGACTGCAGCGATGCGCCGTGGGAACCGCCCTTTATGCCGGGGAATCCGAACCCATCGATCCCGGGGGAAAGCTTCTTCGATACGATGCTCGTCAATGGCACGGCCTATCCATACCTGGAAGTGGAACCGAAGGCCTACCGTTTCCGAGTGCTCAATGCTTCCAACGACCGCTTTGTCAACCTGCAACTCTATGTAGCGGCTGATAAGTTGAGTCCGACCACGGCCGGTACCACGGGCGCCGTCATCTGCGACGGTGTTATGACGCGGCCCGATGGCGGTCCTGTTCCTCCCCCGTCCGATTGTACTGAAGTCGCGATGCGGGAAATTGTTCAGGGCGAACCGAACCAACTGGCGGACACGCCGAGCGGCTTGCCCAACAACAATCTGCCGATTGTGGGACCGGAATGGTGGTTGATCGGCACCGAGGGCGGCTTCCTTCCGAAGCCGGTGGTTGTTCCTCAGCAGCCTGTCGGCTACAACCTCGACATGGCGTACTTCGCCTTCGGCATCGTCAATCAGCATTCGCTCTTCCTTGGAGCGGCGGAACGCGCGGATGTGGTGGTTGATTTCAGCAAGTATGCAGGCAAGACCCTCATCCTGTACAATGATTCTCCCGCCCCTGTTCCGGCCGGGGCGGCACAATATGACAACTACACAGGAAACGGCGATCTGGTCGACGGAGGTGGCGCCCCGAATACGCTGCCGGGGTACGGCCCCAATACCCGGACAATCATGCAGATCCGGGTCGGTACGACCGTGACTGTGCCGACACCGGATGTCACGCTGGCCAACCTTGAGGCGGTTTTCGCAAAAACTGCTTCGAAACGCGGCGTCTTCGAGGTGTCGCAAGACCCTATCATTATCCCTCAGGCTGAATACAATTCGGCTTACAACGCCAATTTCCCCAGCGACGTGCCCAGCCAGTATTTCCAGATTGCCGATACGGAAAAGACGTTCCAGCCAATCGATGCGGCCGGAGTTTTGCAGCCTCCGGTGACACTGCCTCTGGAAATGAAGGCAATGCACGATGAGATGGGAGGCGTGTATGACACGCTGTACGGCCGCATGAGCGGAATGCTCGGCGTCAGCCTGCAGAACTCTCCAATCCATGTTCTCGTTCCTTACGGTCTGGCCAGCCCACCGGTTGACCTGGTCAAGGGATCTCTTGAATCGACTCTGGTCGGCGTCATGCCCGACGGGACTCAGATCTGGAGAATCTTCCACAACGGTGTCGATACGCACCCCATTCACACACACCTGTTCCATTCGCAGCTGATCAATCGCGTCGACCAGAGCGGACAGCTGGTTGACGTTCCAGTCGATCCGATTGAACTCGGCTGGAAGGACACTTTCAGGATCAACCCGCTGGAAGTTACCTACATCGCGATGCGGCCCACGATACCGATGCAGGACCAGGTGCCGTTTGAAGTGCCTGACAGCATCCGTCTGATCGACCCGACCTTGCCCGAGGGCGCGACGCTAATGCCGCCTCCGCCGGCAGGCTGGTTTGATCCGGCAGGAAATGCAATTCCGGAAATCCTGAACCACTACGTCAACTTCGGTTGGGAATATGTATGGCATTGCCATATCCTATCCCACGAAGAGATGGACTTCATGCACGCTCTGGTGTATGTGACTCCACCGCTGGCGCCCACGCAGAATGCTCTCACACAGACTGTCCAGGGAAACAACAGGAGAGTAATTGTTTCCTGGAAAGACAATTCCATTCGAGAGGTGGGATTCACGATCGAGAGAGCTTCCGATGTCAATTTCACCTCCGGTCTCAGAACGTTCAATGTCGGCGCCGCGGCAAATTCGGGCAGCACTGTGACGTATACGGATACAACGGTTGCGAACAATAACCGGTATTGGTATCGCGTCTATGCAAACGGTGCCACTGTGGGAGACACCCCAGCCTATGCGAATTCGA
>CAZLHW010000549.1:0-2812 GCA_964559085.1 uncultured Acidobacteriota bacterium
GGAGGCCAGATTGTTCTGCTGATCGAGGACTCGGAAGTTCTCGCTCAAGCCGGCTTCAAAGCGTTTCACTTCGCCGTCCAGCTGTTCCTGCGCAAGCCGCTTTTGCACTTCTGCGGTAGCCACCTGCTGGCGGTTGGTCAGGAGCTGTTGAACGGCATTGCGGATTTCAACCTGTATCTGCTGTTCCTGGTTCCTGCGATTCATGAGCTGTTGCCGCTTTGTGATCTCCTGCTGTGCGAGCTGGGCGTCCAGGCTCCGGGTGCGCAAGGGGATTTCCAGTTGGATGGCGACCTGCCAGTTGGTATAGCCCTCTGTAAAGACCGTTTTATATGCAGTGCCGAGACCTCCCCACAGGGCCGGACGCGAAGCAGGGATCGGATTCCCATTGCTGTCGAGAAGCAAATTTCCGAAGGTGTCTTTTACATAGCCTTTGGGGCCGGCCGTGCCGTTGCTGCCGAACTGGCCGGTGAGGTTGAGCTGCCATTTTTTGTTGTTCCGCGTCATCATCAGATCGAGATCCGATTGCTGCAACCGGATATCCAGTTGCTCCAGTTCGGGCCTGTTTTTCAGGGCGGTTTCAATCGCCGTCGTCAAATCGATTTTGTACTCGCTGAATTCCGGAGAATCCGTCGGAACGATGACTTTAGTCCAGATTTCCGCATTTCTGTCGTTGGAAACCAACTGGCGCAGCGAATTTTCCTGGCTGAGAATTTGCTGTTCGGACGTAAGCAGGCTGAGTTCGCGCTGGGCCAGGGAGAATTCGGCCTGAGTCACTTCAATCGGCGCCAGTGTGCCGACTTGAACCTTTTTCTTGTTGTCCCGAAGCGTAATTTGGGCGAGCCGGACGGAATCCCTCTTGATATCGTAATCTTTGATTGCCGATACCAGATCCCAGTATTTGGACTGGATATTTGCAATGATGTCGGTCACCTTCTGTTTAAACTGGCTGTCGCTGGTCTTGAGATCGAGGTTGACCATCTTGATGTTCTTGCGCGTGGAATCGATCTTGAAATTGCGCAAGAGAGGCTGTGAGAACTGAACCACAGCTCTGGCGCTATAGCTCGGATTGAAAAGGGTACTGGTGTTGTTGTTATAATTCCGGCCTGAATTCCATTGTACCTGGAAGGTTCCTCCGGTCTTGACAGCCTGCTGAAATGTAAAATTCCAGGACGCGGTCTCTCTGATGTTAAATTTCTCCGTGGAGAATTGGTAGGAGCTTGTGCTGGCGCTTTTCTCTTTTTGCAGGCTGAGTTGCCCTGTCAGTTTTGGGTCGTAATCTCCGAAGGCCTGGAATATCTTCTGCTGCGACAGCTGCTCATTCGTGTCCTGGATGGCGATGTCGAGGTTGTTCTGCAGCGCCATTTTCGTGAGTTCCTTCAAAGAAATCGGCAGCGCCGTTCCATCCTTCTGGGCTTTTTCAATGGGACTCAGCGGCAACGGAGGCAGATCCTCGTTGGTTGCCGGCTTCGCTACGCTTTGAATGGCCGATGCGACATTCTGGGCGAATATGAGAGGTGAGGGAACCAGTGTGACTATTAAGACTAAACTAATGATTCCAGATGGTGAAAAGATCCGCCTGTACAAAGGGGAACTGTATTTCATAACCGGACACTCCTTATTAATAGAAACGGCCTAGCCTGCGTGACACCTATCAATACGTAGCATGCAGGAAAACTGTTTCAAGAAGCTGTGTTTGTTTAAGCGTTTAAAGCGCGGGAAAAGAAAAGCCTTCGGATATTTTGACTAAAAATCCGAAGGCTGAAGAATTCCAAACCTGTAAGCCCTTAAGAAGCGATTACTGGGCATCGGGATCCGTGGGCCGCTTCAACGTGGGCCGGCTCTTCTTGGGTGATGAATCACCGTCATCGCCCCCCTCGCCGGGTTCCTGGCCGCCGCCCCCTTCGGTTCGCCGCTTCAGCGTCGGACGCTTCTGTTCCTTTGCCCCGGAACCCTCTTCCGATTTCTGGGCATTATCGATCGACTGCAGACGGCCTTTGACCCGGTCGAATTCCGAAGTATTTACTATGTAATAATCCTTTTCGGGCAGATAGCGCTGTTCATCCAGCGCAGCCACAATCCGGTCTGTAGTGGATGGATGCGTCCGGAACCAGCCTGCGAGGCGTCCCGGCTTGCTCTTTTCTTCCTCCTGCATTTTTTCGAAGAACGAAACAAACGCGTTCGGATCGTAGCCGGTATTCCAGAGGTATTGAATCCCAAGCTGGTCGGCTTCACGCTCGGATTCTCTTGTGATGCCCATCAGCTCCAGGTTAATACCCAGCCCCAGTGCATTCTGGATGCCCATCTGTGCCCAATATCCGCCGACGAATAGGGCGGGAAGAGCTGCAAACTGAAGATACTGCGCTTTGGACAGCCGCTCCGTGGCATGCCTCGCCGTGATGTGGGATATTTCGTGCGCCATCACTCCGGCAAATTCCGCCTCATTGCGCGCAGCAAGAATCAGGCCTTTGTTCACATAGAAATAACCGCCCGGGAAGGCAAAGGCATTGACTTCATCGGTATCTACAACCTTGATATGGAAGGGGACTTTTGCATCCGAGTGTTTGACGATATTCTGTCCGATGCGGTCTACATACTCCGTAATAACCGGATCCTCGACCAGGCGGGCTGTTTGCTCAAATTCGGCGGCAACCTGGGCTCCCAATGCGATTTCCTTCTCAAAGGAAACGAAATTGGGAAGAATCCCGAAGATACGCCCTGAGACATTGCGATTCCCGATGTGTTCTACCTCGCCATGCTTTCGGTCGGCATGGCTTGCCGGGGATGCGGACAGCATTGCCAAACACATTACAAA
>CAZLHW010000550.1:0-2807 GCA_964559085.1 uncultured Acidobacteriota bacterium
TCTTTTGTATGCGGATTGATAACCAAAGAATCAAATTCATATTCTTCGTCCCACTTTGCGTATGGCAATTCTAAAAACTCTTTTTTACTCATCTCGTTTATATCTTTCCCATCATTCTTTCCCATTTGATAGTCCTTTCCCGTGTGGGGTTAAATTTTAAATGTCAATATAATAATCGCAATTATCATTCCTGAAACGCCAAGCAAACAAAGCATAAAACTGACCTTAAAAATTATGTCTTCCATCATCCCCTCCATTTCGCTAGGGCGGATTCGATTTCTTTAATTGCTTCATCTTTTGCTAAAAATAAAATATGTTTTGTGTCTTCCAACGCCTCCACCAACTCCTCCACCTCAGCCCTGGGGACGTAATCCTTTACGATTGCGAGACGGCAGGCGTCGATGGCTTCGTTGTAAAGATTAGCACACTTACAAGGACCCATTGCTCCACAGAAATTACATGCCCACCAATCACCGGATGTTAAATGTTGAGAATTTTGTCTATATATCTTCTCCGGCATCTTCGCATTTATCACTTTCTCAGCTGTGTCGAGTAGAGTTTGCAACCAGTCATGGACCTGCTGTTCTTCTTCAATGGCATATTGTTTCTTTATTCCTTCCACCGCCTCCCTGATCTTAGTTAAGTCGGTCATCTTGGCTCCTTGCTTTCTCGGCACTCATTACAAATCGTTCCCCACATTTTTGATTTTACTTTGTCGCAAACTCTACACCTAAATCCAACAATGTTGCCATCACAATCTCTTACCGAATTATCCATCTTCATCCCTCCTTGGGTGGCTCTGGCTTACGGAAGCCGTAAAACCTTCCACAATTTCCACCCTGAATTTTTGCACTTTTCCGTTGCTTCGTCCTTATCGTGTGCATATACAACTATTGATTCTCCATTACGATATATCCCTATAAATCTTTTGTGTCCCTTATCCATCTTCATTTCCTTTCTGCGAGGGTTAGTCTAATCCACCTTATAAAACAGCTCTTTCGCTATAAATTCCGTGACCTTAAACTTTTTCATCTTCGGCCTCCATCCAGTTCTTTTCTTCCGGTAAATTAGTAACGTCTTTTATCAATTCCCTCGACGTACTGCGCATTAAATTTTGCGTCTTTTTTCTGTTCTTCGGTAAGGAAAAGTATTTACATTCATGTGATACTCTGATTTATATAAAACATGTTCTGTCAAAGCAGCCCTCCTGTGATTAGCCTTTTCGGACGATCATTAGAGCTATTTTTAACCTCTCCAAAAACGGCAACACATAGACATGTGCTGCCAAGATATCGCTGATAGATATTCTTGTATGAAAACACGCTGCTTAAATCGCTGGCTGGCACGGCACGGACGCACACAAATACCGACGTCCTTTGAAAAGGCTGTGGGGCGGATCGCTCCAACATGGCAATGAAAAAGCGAGAGCCGCCGCCAATCAGCCGTTATTCCTTAGAAGCGCGCTTCTCTTTTTTACAACAACAGTATTTTTTACAGGAGCCGCGGCGATTAGGCGGGCATCGTCGGGCCGTGTCACGGTTGCTACCAGCCAATAGGTTTTCGGCTCTCCTCCCGCATCAACAGTAAATCGTCGTCATCATCCTGTATTTTATAATTCGGAGACGGGTTGACTATCCGCTTCTTTTTCTCTTCTTTCAACTCCAGATGTTTTCCGTGATCGCAGTCCGTTATCATTTCGTGGGTGTCCATTACTCACTCCTTTTTATCCATATTTCCGCCCTCGGGTTTTTCCTGTCTATCCCTTCGCACGCCAAAAGAACGTGTTTAATTTCCTGCCAACAGTCATCTTTCAACACCCCGCAATCGACAAGCAAATCCATTATGCTTTCAGCCGCGTTTGTTAAATCCTTGCGTCGGTTATCCGGCATCCAAAAAGATATTTCGACACCATAGACACCGGTAAAATCCTTACCCGTAACCTGAAACAATAGCTGGATGCTGGCGTCCTTGTGCCACTGAGTATATTTTTTAGATGGAAACGTGCGCCCGCTTCGCGTTGTTATCCGGCTATTTTTTTTTGAAGGAACGCGACCTTTAATTATTATGTCTGCCATCAATCCCCCTTATCTCCGTTGCCCCAACAATTCCACAAAACCACATCACTAACTCAAACCGAGCCTTGTCTTCAAACCAGTCTTTCAAATTGTCTTTGGTTATGTTGATCCAGATCAATTCCAGCTCATTTCTTCCGGCTTGGCGCTTACAATGCCACACGACTCAAGCCATTTCGGATATCCGCCACCGAGAAGATCGGCATCAGCGACGGTATAATTTTTTCCGTTATATTCCTGTAAAACCTCGCCATTCCATTTGACAAATTCTTTGTCAACGATCTGTCCCGCCGCGCACCGACACGCGAAAGAAAACGCATAGCCATCCTCGCGCACCATTGAAATAATCCCGTTTCCGCGGCAGTGGGGGCAGTTTGTCTTTTCGCGCTCAAATGAAATAAACCGAACAATGCTTTCTTTGATGACGAATAGCTTTAATGTTTTCAGGTCTTTATCCGCCAGGGCCCTGATCCCGGAAACAATCGCGCCAAACGGGAATCCAGTGTCTGACAGCTCAGACAAGAACATGCTTTTTTTATTTTCTGCCAATGGTCTGTCTTGCAGAATAAAAAGCCGTTCAAGTTCTTTGCCTATTGTTTCCAGATGATCAGGCCGTAAGGGAATCTTTAACGAGTTCATCGGTTCGTCTCCTATCTGCTTGTTCTTTTTCGTATGCCGCCTTAAATTTTGCGTCTTTTTTCTGTTCTTCGGTAAGGAAAAGTATTTACATTCATG
>CAZLHW010000551.1:0-2798 GCA_964559085.1 uncultured Acidobacteriota bacterium
TGAAGGTCGCTCCAAATTCATAGGCGCGTTATCCGGCAGAACGCGCCCTTCAGCCCGGTTTTCTCTCCTGGTTGCCTGTGACCGAAGATCTGCCGGGGTTAATTCGAGTTTTCTTCGCTCCTTTGCGTCTTCGCGGTTAAGCCGAATTAGCCGCGAAGGCGCAGAGAACGCGAAGAATCGCAACCAATATGCATCAGCAATTCCATTGCTGCAGACCCTGGGTTTTCCGGCATGCGGGTTCTTCTGGTTAACCCCCCGATTTACGATTTTACGGCGTACGATTTCTGGCTTCGTCCCTATGGATTGATGCGCGTAGCCGGTCAGATGCGGCATGCCTGCCGGCTTCATTATTTCAACTTTCTTGTCTCGAAACAGAGAGATAAATGGGGGCGGGGGCGCTTTCCTCAGCAGGAAGCCGCGAAGCCTCATAGCATGCGCGATGTGCCGCGCAGGTTCCGCCGCTTCGGAAGAGCGCGATCGGAGTTCCGGGATTTTCTGGGTGCGCATGCGTTCGAAGCTGTACTGATCCAGACCTCGATGACGTACTGGTATCCAGGAGTACGGGAGGTTATCGAAGACGTCCGCGAATTACAGCCGGGAGCAAAGATCGTCCTGGGCGGGACCTATGCAACGCTTTGCCCGCTTCACGCGCAATCGCTCGGGGCCGACCTCGTCGTGCAGGGCGGCGGCCTGAGTCCGCTCTGGGAACTGCTGTCTCTGGAGCCATCGAAAGGACTTCCCTATTGGCCTCATGACGAAGCGGGTGTCGGAATTCTCAAGATTTCGGAAGGGTGTCCTTTTCACTGTACGTACTGCTCCGCGCCGCTGCTGTGGCCTGGATTCTCCGCGCGCCCGACGACAGAGTGCCTGAAGGAGCTGGAGCAGCTGGCCGCCGCAGGCTGTCGCAATATCGCCTTCTACGATGATGCATTACTCTTCAAGTCGAAGCAGGTGCTGGAGCCTTTTCTGGAATCGGCAATTCGGTCCGGTGTTCGCGTCGCTTTCCATACGCCGAATGCGCTGAACGCGCGCTTTGTTACCCCGGACCTGGCGCACTTAATGGTGCGCGCCGGTTTTGCCGGATTCTTCCTGGGACTGGAGAGCACGGCGGCTTCCTGGCAGGATTCGAGCGGCGGGAAAGTGCATGCCGAGGAATTTGCGGCTGCAGTCGAGCATCTCAGGGCCGCGGGCGCCCAGTCCATTACGGCCTATGTCATTCTTGGCCACCCGGATCTGGACGGACAGACTGTTGAAAACTCCATTTATTTTGCGCATCAATGTGGGGTGAGGGTGCTTTTATCGGAATTTTCGCCGATCCCGGGCACGGCGGACGGCGAAAAAAGCAGACTATGGGCCGATCTGGATGAGCCTCTATCTCACAACAAAACCGCGTTTGCCCTCCGACGCCTGGGCGCGGAGCGCATCAACCGCCTCAAAGCACTCGCGCATACGCTTAATGCACAAATCTCTTCCTATGGAATTATGAATCCGGCAGACCGGAAATGATGGTCGTAACTCAACGCCTCGCGGCATCCAGTTGCCTCCATGACGGAAAAGCTGACCGCGTCCGTATAGGAAACGGGGAGGTCCTGTAATTTCTCAATCCAACGAAATGCGGTTTTATGAGGGGAGGAATCTGCAAATTCTATTGTAACGCGCGAACTCGCCTCGATCCGCTTGATTGCCGCAACTGCCGCGCCGACGCCGGCACGATGAAGCAATAATCGATGGATTTCGGCAAGAATCAGGTTGGTCGTAACCATCCGGCGCTTTTGCGCAATGATGGTTCTAAAGATCCGATCGGCCTCTCCATGATGCTGATCCCGCCGGCTGAAAAGGGCTATCCAGGCGCTGCTGTCGACGAAAATGCTATGAAGTTCGGGGGGATTTTCTATGGCGCGATTTCTTTTCTGCAATGAAGGTCTCCTGCAGGTATTTATCGAAATTCTCGCTCAAATCTTCGGGCAATCCATCAATCATCCCACTTGAGGATAGCAGGGGATCCTGATCCGGAACGCGGGTCAGGGCGCGGAGTGCAACCCGGACTGCTTGTGACTTGCTCCATCCGCGTTCTCTGGTCCATTTTTCCAGTATTTCAAATTCCTCATCTTCTAGATAAATCTGGATGGGTTTTGTCATGAAGAAAACTCTATCGATTCATGATTGTAAAGTCAAAAAATTCATGAAGGCAGGCGATGTCTTCGCTAAGCGGGATTTTTGCCGCAGAAGCGGGTTTCCAGTTTCCGGATTTTTTCCAGGCGGCGCAGATGACGGTCTTCGCACGTGAACTGCGCGTCCAGGTAGACGTCGACGATGTCGTTTGCAAGGCTTTGGCCGATGACGCGCGCTCCCATTACCAGGACATTCATGTTGTCGTGTTCAACGCCCTGGTGCGCGGAGTAGCAGTCGTGGCAAACTCCGGCCCGCATGCCCGGGATCTTGTTTGCAGCGATCGAGGCGCCGACGCCGCTGCCGCATATCAGGATGCCTCGATCCGCCTGGTTGTTTAGGATCGCCATTCCCAGAGCTTCGGCGTAATCCGGATAGTCCGCCGGCGCTGCGCTGTGAGTCCCCACATCCAGCACCTGATGCCCTGCTTCCCGGACGTGGGCGGCCACCTGTTCTTTCATCTCAAATCCGGCATGATCCGACCCGACGCCAACGCGCATACACTTTTTCTCCTTGCGTAAACTGCATTATAGCTTTCCACGTCAAGTTCCAGTGGAAAACCTTTTTGCTCGGGCCGCTCCGATTTCCTTGTTTGACATCCGAACCGCCGCAAACTAAATTTGGCCTTT
>CAZLHW010000552.1:0-2795 GCA_964559085.1 uncultured Acidobacteriota bacterium
CGCAACATAAACCCTGTACTCATCCGGAAACACCGCCGGCACGGAAAACGTCCCCTACATCATCGGCATAGCCAAGGCGCTTTCTCTTGCGATGGAAAATCGCGAACAGGATGAAGCCAAAATCGAGAGGCTCCGAGATCGCCTTGAGAGGGAGCTGGCTGATAGAATTCCTTCCATCCAAATTAACGGCAAGGGTGCGCCGCGGCTCCCCAACACGCTCAACATATCCTTTCACTATATTGAAGGAGAGGGCATGCTGTTCCAGTTGCGCGCTTACGGTATCTGTGCCTCCAGCGGTTCCGCCTGCACCTCCGGCTCTCTTGAACCGTCGCACGTTCTCCGGGCGATGAAGGTCCCCTTTACGGCTATTCACGGTTCCGTGCGTTTCAGCCTGAGCCGCTATAATTCGGATGAAGACATCGATAAGGTAATCGAGGTCTTCCCGCAAATTGTGGCCAATCTGCGCAAACTATCCCCCTATTGGGATAATGAAAAAAATGCGCCGCGCTCCGACGCGCTGAATCTCGTGCAATAGCGTCTCAGCCGCTGCGGCGCAAAGAACGCGAAGAATCGCAACCACAATTAGAAATTCAATATAGAAAGCATGTGCGGCAAGAGATACAGGTGCGCTTCGCAGCCCGCGCGGCAATCCGACGCGCCGAATCCGGGGACGGGCGCTGTTACTCCCGGCATGGATGCAATCCGGCGCGACAAGGCGCATTCCGCCCCGCCCTCAATCAGGATTGCGCCCATCCAGCGCACGCGAGGATGCGTGAGAAGATAGTCAATATGCCAATGAATGGAGCCCGCCTTGCTCCCGGCCAATCGCCGGTGGCG
Source organism: uncultured Acidobacteriota bacterium (assembly GCA_964559085.1). Lineage (GTDB taxonomy): Bacteria > Acidobacteriota > UBA6911 > UBA6911 > UBA6911 > UBA6911. The sequence continues at coordinate 838 of CAZLHW010000552.1, forward strand.
GGCGACGCGCGCGGCGACGCCGTTCCTTGCGCTCCCTACATAGACATAGCGCCCGGCCGGAAAACGGATTCTGCCCAGCGATCCAATATTCAGCGTCAGCGGTTTTGCCAGTCTTATGCATAAAAGGTAAGCGCCGCCTGCCATCACGCTCCCCGCCCTTCGACCTGCGCGGCTAAAAAATCGATCCCGGCCCCGATTTAAACATTATCCTGTCGCCGAACCTGTTCTCTTACCCCTTCCCAGGATACAAGCCGAACTCATACGCGGCTTCCATGAAAGCACGCAGATTGGCGATGTCGCCTTTGTCAATGCTGGCGCCGCCGGCGAGTATATATCCGCCTCCAGGCGCGCAATCCTCGATCAATTTGCGGCAGTTCTCTTTCACCTGCCGGGCTGTGCCCGTCATCACGATGGAGGAGGGAACATTGCCGGCGATGCAGGAGGTGTCGGCGAGCGCTTTTTTCGCCTGCGCCATGTCGGTTTTGTCGAAATACCAGACCACGGCGCTTTTGGGTGTGTCGGCTATCAGTTTCAGGCGGCTGTTATAGATGCCCTCGGCAAACGGGAAGGGTACAAGCCCCTCGTCGATCATGGCCATAAACAGTTTTCGCAGGGACGGCCAGTAAAACTTTTCAAACTGCTTGTCGGACATGAACGTGTCATCCCCCTTATGCAGAGGCATCATGCATATGGGGCAATTTGTCATCGGAAAATCTTTAATGGTTGTTTTAATGGTCAATTCCAGGTGCGCCTCAATGCCCTCCAGCAGTTTCTCCGGCTGGCGGTACAAGTCCAGCAGAATGCCGCGCGTGCCCCGCTGCATATCGGCGAAGAAGTCGTAGGGCGCCTGGGCCATGACACCGCCGAATAGGGACGGGTAGCCGCGCGACGCGGCAATCCGGCTCACTTCCATGACGGCTGCCTGATGCTGCAGGAATTCTCCCGATAGATCCATCAGAGTTTGAAACACTTTTCGTATTTCGGGATTTGCGAGAAGGCCGACCCAGCTTGCGGGCCCGAAGAGGGTGCGAAGCGGCGGCATTTTGGCAAAGGGTTCGAAAACGCCGGCTGTGCGGGGCAGCGTGACCCTCAGGTTGTAGTCGGTGGGATCCATTCTCAGCCAGTCATATTCATCGGCCTTCATGTACTCTCCCTCTACAATCTGATGCGTTGTGACGTCTTTGCCGACGCCATGCCCCGGCCACTTCATGGTTTTCACATCAAGCGCGTCCAGGATTTTTCCCGATGGAATCAGACCGGGACTCATAAAGGCGTCCATGTCTCCGAAATCATCCATGAACTTGAGCCATGCTCTCTTCAGCTCGTTGCAGTCATACATGACTTTGTAGAACGTGGTTCCGGCATAATAGGCCGGAAAGTTGCCGACGGGCAACATTACGGGAACGCGATCCGGTTCTTCCATCTTGATCGCCTTGATAAATCGGGTCACCCGCTGCTTGTACAATCTTTCTGCTTCGGCGCTTGCAAATTGAACACCGGGCGCCGCAAGCCAATGTTTGAACCGTTCTTCACGCTTTTCCTGCCATGTCATTTCCCGCCACGGTTTGGCTTCTGTCATAGGCGTTCTCCCATGTGGATTCGGTTTGTTGAATGGAATTGCCGGTTGCGAGGAACATCTTATAAGGATTTGGGGGCGCGAGTACAACGGGAAATTGGCTGTTTGTGAATGGTTATTGGCTGCTTAGTGCGAAACAACCGGTAGCCGTTCACAAATAGCCAAAATGAATTGCCAATCGGAAGGGGGTATTGAGGGCGAGACAAACACGCAGGGCGGGGAAGGGACCCCGCCCTGCGCGGTGTTGCGCGGGTTAGCCCAGTTTGCCTCTGCTTTGCAGCAAGTCGGCGACTCTCTTGAGGTTCATCTTCTCAAGAGTTTCTCGGGTCGGAAGTCCGGTTTCAGGATTGTAGCCCTCAAATATGTAGAAGCGGGTCTAGTA
>CAZLHW010000553.1:0-2788 GCA_964559085.1 uncultured Acidobacteriota bacterium
TTGCTGTCGGGCGACCAGCTGAAATCGGTAATCTCCCAGACCTTGGCCTCTGCGACCTGCGTCACATTTCCAGAAGCCACGTCCACATACTGCAGCCGAAGTTTCTTGTCCGACCAAAGCAGCTTCCGGCTGTCCGGCGACCAGAGCAGCGAAAACTTGTAGGTGTCGGCCCCTTTTGTCAATTGTTTTGCCGGTCCGGATCCGTCCTGCGGCACGATGTAGATTTCATCTTCCCCGGAAGCATCGGCAATGTAGGCAATCCATTTCCCGTCGGGCGACCATTTGGAGGCTCTTTCATGAACACCTGATGTGTTGGTGAGATTGCGGGTGTTTCCATACTTTGCCGGAACCGTAAAAATTTCACCATGGGCACCGAACAAAGCGCGGCTTCCATCCGGAGCAATCTCGTAGTTGGTGATCTGCCGGCTGACATCCGTCCATCCGCCGCGCCCAAGCACCTGGTCATCGGAAATGAAAATCGGGACTTTCTCCGCCTTCCGGCTCTTCAAATCAAATCGATAAATGTATCCGCCGTTTTCAAAGACAATGGCGTCGTTTCCCAGCGAGGGGAATTTAATGTCAAATTCCGCAAAGTTCGTGTATTTCCGTGTCTGTTTGGTGGTGAGGTTATACCCGTAAAGGTTGAAGCGCCGGTTTTCATCCCGATCCGATATGAAGTAAATGGTATTGCCTGCCCACATCGGGAATATGTCCTGCGCAGGATCGCCGGTGATGTTCGTCGTCTGCTTGCTTTCGAAATCGTAGATCCACACATCGTCCGCCTGCCCGCCCCGGTAGCGTTTCCAGGTGCGGAATTCGCGAAAAATTCGATTATAGGCCAGCTTTCGAAGATCGGGCGAATAGGAGCAGAAGCCTCCGCGCGGCAAGGGCAGCTTTTCGCTCAACCCTCCATCCACAGACACCAGAAGAAGATCGCCTTTGAAGTCGTTCCAATGGTCTTTGCGCGACCGATAGATGATCTGATTGCTGCCCCTCCAGCCCATCACGATATTGTTCGGCCCCATGCGGTCGGAAACGTCATCCCGGTCCAGCGTCGCCGTAAACGTCAAGCGTCTGGGGACGCCGCCTTCGGCCGGCATCAGATACACCTCCGTGTTGCCATCGTATTGGGCCGTAAAAGCAATCTGCTTTCCATCGGGCGAGAACTTGGCGAACATTTCATAGCCGATGTCGCTGGTCAGTTTCCGGGCAGTGCCCACTTTTGAAGAAACAACGTACAGATCCCCCGCATAGCTGAAAACGATGCGGTCGCCAAAAGCGGCAGGAAAACGCAGAAGGCGCGTCTCGGTTTGTGCAAGGGCGCTATTCAGAATCAACAAACCGAAAATGAAATAAAGAAGAGCTTTGAGGCTTTTCATAGGCTTCTCCTATAATGGAAGGCTAATAATAACCCGAAGGCTTGAGGACTCTAAAACTCAAACTTCATCATGGGAGTGGATATGGAAGGCCCGACACAGCTTTTAATCGGCGGCAGATTTCAGGATGCCGTCTCCGGAAAAAGATTCGTTTCCATCAATCCGGCGACAGAAGAGGTGCTGGCGGAGGTTGCCGAAGGGGATGCAGCCGATATCGACGCCGCTGTGAACGCGGCCCGCGCGGCGTTCAACAACGCGAACTGGCGCGGCATGGCGGCGAGAGAACGTTCGAAGCTGCTGTGGAAGCTGGGGGATCTGATACTGGAACACGCCGATGAGCTCGCGCTCACGGAGACTCTGGACAACGGAAAGCCGCTCTTTGAATCGCGGAACGTGGACATCCCCATGGCAGCGGAAACTTTTTATTATTACGCCGGCTGGTGCACGAAGATTGAAGGAGAAACAATCCCGGTCCCCGGCAATTATCTAAACTACACTCTGCGCGAACCCTGCGGCGTCTGCGGCATTATCACCCCCTGGAATTTCCCGCTGCTCATGGCTGCATGGAAACTGGCACCGGCCCTTGCATCCGGGAATACTGCCGTGCTGAAAGTTGCCGAAGAGACACCTCTGACCGGCCTGTGGCTCGGCCAGCTCTGCCTGGAAGCGGGATTTCCCGAAGGCGTTGTGAATGTGGTTCCCGGCTATGGCGAGACGGCCGGGCGGGCACTTGTGGCGCATCCGGATGTCGACAAGATTTCCTTCACAGGCAGCACGGCCGTCGGCAAAGAGATTGTGCGGAATTCCGCCGACACCCTGAAGAAAGTGTCGCTGGAGCTGGGCGGCAAATCGCCAAACATCATCTTCGCCGACGCGGATCTTGACGCCGCGGTTAAGGGCGCCTTCAACGGGATCTTCTATGGCAAAGGCGAGGTCTGCAATGCCGGCTCGCGGCTGTTTGTCGAGAAAAGCGCTCATGACAGAGTGCTGGATAAATTGCTTGAAAGGGCGCGCAAGCTTGTTCCCGGAGATCCGCTTGATCCAAAGCCGCGCCTGGGGGCGCTTGCTTCCAAAGCCCAGATGGAAAAAGTGCTTGGTTATGTGAACCTTGGCCTGAAGGAAGGAGCGCAGGCTGTATTGCTCGGCGGGCGAGTCGGAGATCGCGGCTACTTCGTCAAACCGACAATTTTCGATTCGGCAGAAACCTCCATGCGCATCGCGCAGGAAGAAATTTTCGGCCCTGTCCTCACAGTCCTCACGTTTGAGAACGTGGAAGAATTGGTTGAAAAAGCGAATTCCACAATATACGGGCTGGCCGCCGGCATCTGGACCCGAGATGTCGGGAAAGCGCATACGGTGGCGCGCAAAATTGAGGCCGGCACCGTCTGGATCACTGCCGAGGGCTCCCTGTC
>CAZLHW010000554.1:0-2786 GCA_964559085.1 uncultured Acidobacteriota bacterium
CTTCTTTTCGCAGGTTGTGGCGATAGTAAGTGTATGAGCATTCAACCCATCTCAGCTATCATCGATGGATTGAAAATTTTTTCTCCGCCGCCAACCATCTTCTTCGGCCGACTGGGAGAGCCTTTGTCGCATCCGGACATACTTGATATGGTGATTCAGGCAAAGGCTCTTGGCTCTTCCGTCGAGCTGATTACCAACGGCACATTGCTCACGCAGGATCTCTCCAAACGATTAATCGAAGCGGGCCTTGACGTTCTTTGGATATCGCTCGATGGAGCAACCCCGGAATCCTATGCTGATCTTCGTTTGGGTGGACGGCTACCGGAAGTGCTTGCAAATCTTCGTACTTTTCGGCAGTCAGGGTGGCGGCATCCGGATTATTTTCAGGCTGCAGGGTTTCAAATAAAACCGGAGATCGGCGTTGTCTTCGTTGCAATGAGGCGCAACATCCACGAATTGCCTGCGCTACTGAATTTAGCTGAGGAACTGGGAGCAACCCGTGTTCTGGTCAGCAATGTTCTGCCTTATATGGCAGCGATGGAAAACGAGATTTTGTATTCGCGCTCCCGAACCAATCCGATCTATCAATCTTCGGTTTTTAGATTGGATCTACCCAAGATAGACCTGAATGACATAACAAAAAGGGCGCTCTATCATTCGATGCAGGCGCGGTATAGTGTCAGATTTGGGCGGAGTCCGTTCTCCGAGGCGAATGACTACTGCCCTTTCATAGAAGGTGGAGCAACGGCCATCAATTGGGAGGGGAGTGTCAGCCCGTGCATTCCTCTTCTTCACAACCATAGGTACTATTTTGAGGGGATTGAAAGGTACTCCCGCAGATATATGGTGGGAAATGTTAATGAGCATACGCTCAAGGAAATCTGGAATGCTTCGGAGTACCTGAGTTTCAGGGAGCGGGTGCAATCCTTTGAGTTTGCCCCCTGCACCTATTGCGGCGGATGCGCGCTTCTGGGAGATAATGAAAAGGACTGCCTGGGCGGCGGCTTTCCGGCCTGCGGCGGCTGCCTGTGGGCCCAGGGAATCATCCAGTGCCCCTAGGCGAGTGTATTTGCGATTCCTCGCGCTCTTTGCGTCTTAGCGGGTAAAACCGAATTAATCGCTAAGACGCAAAGAGCGCGAAGAGTAACTCAAACACTGGAAGATCTTCTGCCACAGGTGACTGGTCTTCATAAAGGAGAAACGGATTATGCGAAAGCTCTTTCGCAACCCTAGGCTGTTGCTTCTGGGAGCCTTTATCCTTCTGCTCCCGGACCTTCACTTTGTTACGGGAGGAAGACAGACTCTCTCCTGTTCGCGCATCTGCCGAACACTCTCGGCAGAAAGCCTGGCGGGGGTAGCGTATGCGTCCATTGCAGCAACTCAGCAGGAAACGCCTTCCGCAGCGACCGGTACGGCACCGTCCAAAAAGCCGGTGGTTCATCCCGAGGTGCCTCGGATATCGGCTGAGGAAGTGAAAAGAATGCTGGAGGCAAAGGCCGACTTTGTTATTGTTGACACAAATCCAAACGATTTCTTTGAGACATGGCACATCCCGACGGCAATCAACATCCCGTATACCGTGCTTATGGATAATCCCGATAAAAGAGAAGAAATGCTTGGCACCCTCCCGAAGGATAAGCTGATCGTACTCTACTGCCTGTGCGAAGAAGGCGCCGACAGCTCGGAAGTTGCCTTGATGCTTCGTAAAATGGATTATCGCCGGGACAAAGTCAAAGTGCTGGAGGGCGGGCTTGTGCAATGGGACGCCAGGAACTATCCCATGATCAAAACCGAAATCCCGGAATAGGATGGAGCTTTTATGAACAGAAAAATGCAAGGGACGCGAGCCCTGCGAACACTGACGTTGCTTGTTATATCTGCAGTTGCCTGGAGCTTTTTTGCCTATCCTGCCGGAAAAGCTGCAAAGCCGGCCCACCCTGAGGTGCCGAGAATACCGGCTGGGGAGCTTGTGCAGCTTCTCGAAAAAAAGGCCGACATCGTCGTCGTTGATACGCAATCGCCGGATGGCTATGAGATGTGGCACATCCCGTCAGCTATAAACATACCCTATGTATCCACGGAGGATCCGACCAACCGGCAGCTCATGCTGATGGGTTTGCCCATGGAAAAATTGATCGTGATCTATTGCCTCTGTGAAGAGGGAACCGATAGCGCCAGGATGGCTCTCGAATTACGACAGCTGGGATATGACCCGGAAAAAATCAAGGTGCTGGAAGGCGGCCTGATCCAGTGGGATGAACAGGGGCGCCCGATGATGAAGCAGGAGGCTTTGGAGCAGGCTCCCTGATCAGAGCTGCATTCTGTAAATAACGTGTATTTCTTATATTGGCTATTTGGCCAAATAGTGATAGGATTTCCCGCATGATGGATGAAAAAACTCAGGCCGGGTTGACGACCCGGGCAAAAATCTTCAAGGCTTTGGCACACCCTTCACGCCTCTTCATACTGGAACAGCTGGCAGAGGGCGAGCGCTGCGTATGCGACTTGACCGATATGATTGGAGCCGATATCTCCACGATATCCAAACATCTCTCTGTGCTTAAGAGTGCCGGGGTTATCCATGCCGAGAAGCGCGGACTCCAGGTCTTCTATCGCCTGAAAATGCCCTGCATCCTGCGTTTTTTTGAATGTGTCGGAGAAGTCGTCCAAACGAACGCAAAAGAGCAATGGGAAATCATGAAGAGCCACGAGCGGCAAGCTGTAAAAAGTCCCCGGGCAGGAAACGGGCATGCAAAAGCAAAGAAAGAGGAGTTACGCAAAGAAAC
>CAZLHW010000555.1:0-657 GCA_964559085.1 uncultured Acidobacteriota bacterium
GCCTATCATCTATCAGTTCGCCCTGCTCAAGCAGCTTCAGGATCTCCATGCCAATAGCATCTCCCAGTGGATTGTGGAGCGTTTTCTTAAAAAAGGCTGCTATGCCGGGCATGTGCAGGCCTTGTGCACCCAGTATCGGGATAAGCGGGATGTGATGCATGAAGCTCTTCTGAAGGATCCTGTGGAAGGCCTGGAATGGGTCAGGCCCAGCGGCGGCTTCTACCTTTGGTGCAGGCTCCCCGAGGGAGTGCCCAATATGATGCTGCTATCCAATGCGGCTGCCAACGGTGTGAGCTATGTTCCCGGAACGGCCTGCTATCTCGGGGGACGAGGCGGGCAGTATATGCGTCTGAACTTTACTTATCCCTCAAAGGAGCAGAGCGTAGTCGGTGTGGAACGTCTAAAGGCTGCCATCAGAGCCACACAAAGGCTTGCATCAGGAACCCGCAAGGAAGCCCTTGCCAACATAAGCCCCATTGTATAGAAATCAAAGCAAAATGAAGCATTTGCCTTGGCCTCGAGCAAAGGCGTGAGAGGATTGATGTCATGAATGGGAATCAGTTGTTTGCCGGAAGAATGGAGAATATCCGTGCATCTGAGATAAGAGAGCTTTTAAAGATTACCGAAAGGCCGGAGGTTATTTCCTTCGCAGGAGGG
>CAZLHW010000555.1:667-2159 GCA_964559085.1 uncultured Acidobacteriota bacterium
GCCTTGGCAAAGGTAGCCTCAAAGACCATTTTAGAGGACGGCATGAAGGCCCTTCAATATTCCACCACCGAGGGCTTCGCGCCCTTGCGCGAAAAGATCGCCTGCCGAATGAATAAGGTTTGCGGAACCCGTGTTGCAAAGGATGAGATTTTAATCACCTCGGGCTCTCAGCAGGCCCTGGATTTCATAGGCAAGGCATTCATTGACATAGGTGATGAAATCCTGTTGGAAAGCCCCTCCTATCTGGGTGCCATCAACGCCTTCAGAGCCTATGAGCCAACCTTCCTGGAGGTGGAAACCGATGATGAGGGAATGCTGCCCGAGGCTCTGGAAAAGGCATTGCTGCAGGCCAAACGGCCCAAATTCATCTATGTGATACCCGATTATCAAAATCCAACAGGGCGTACCTGGAGCCTGGAACGGCGAAAGGCATTGGTGGAGATCGCTGAAAAATACAATGTGGCAATCGTAGAGGACAATCCCTATGGTGAGCTGCGCTTTGAGGGGGATGCGCTGCCCTCGGTGAAATCCCTGGACAGAAATGGATTGGTCATCTACCTGGGAACCTTCTCTAAAACCCTCTGCCCGGGCATGAGGGTTGGCTGGATGGCCGCAAATCCCATTTTCCGCGATAAGTTCACCCTGGTCAAGCAGGGTGCTGATCTGCATTCCTCTACCATCAGCCAGATGCAGATCGACCGGCTCCTGGTCAGCTTTGATTTTGATGCCCATATTCAAAAGCTGCGGGAGGTTTACCGCAGCAGACGAAATGCCATCATCGAAGCCATGGAAGCCTGCTTCCCATCCGAAATCCGGTTCAACAGACCCCGTGGCGGGCTCTTTACCTGGGTGGAGCTGCCTTCCGGCATGAATGCCCGAAGGCTTCTGGAAAAGGCCTTGGAAAGGAATGTGGCCTTTGTTCCGGGAGGTTCCTTCTACCCCTGCAGAGCAAGGGAAAATGTCATGCGCATCAACTACTCCAACATGCCCGAGGATCGCATCCGGGAAGGGATTCAACGCCTGGCGGGAGCTATTGAAAGCCTCCGTGAGTTGGCTTAACTTCTCGCGAGGTCACAGGCATCGCGCTATCCCGGATGCATGGCCGAGCAGTTCGGTCGCATAACCAAGCAGCGGAGCGAAGCGAAACGACCAGGCCATATGCAAACATAGCGGCTGTAGCCTGCAGCAATTTAGCGCTCCTGAATCCGTCCAAGGATTCAAGTCGCGCTCGCTACGCAATCACAGCGAAGCTTTAAATTGCAGGCAGGCACGCCGCTTAATTAATCCTTACGCAAAAGAGCTGTCTCAAAGCTAAACGAAAATAGGCCATGATGTTTTAAATCTTCTTGCTGTCCTCGTTCGCAGGTAGCATCACGGCCTATCTAATGCCTTGAGACGGCTCCTGACTCTTGGAAGCAGGGATATTCGCTATCGTTTAAACGACTTATAGCCTACTTGAAGCTTCTGATGAAGATGTTGTCCTCCTCCAGCA
>CAZLHW010000555.1:2169-2784 GCA_964559085.1 uncultured Acidobacteriota bacterium
TCCGCTTTACGAAGTAGGAGGCCAGAACCCTCTCCAGATCCAGCACATCCTTCATCTCAAAGAAGCCCTTGCGCCCCTTGAGGAAGCGGATGCCCCTCAGGGCACCGGCCGCAAAAGCCCTGCGGTTGAAGGATTCATGAACAATCTCGATCTTGTCGTTCTCCCCGGCGATCATCAGCTCATGCCGCCCCACGATTCCCCCTGCCCTTGTGGCATGGATGGGAATATCCGAGGTTAAGGGGACACCTACGGCCTCAAGCCCCTTTTCCACCTCTGCGGCAATCTTGAGGGCTGTGCCTGAGGGTGAATCCTTCTTGTATTTATGATGAGCTTCGCTGATTTCAAAATCATAATCGGTGAGGATCCTTGCGGCGATGTTGGTAAGAAGCATCATAACATTGACGCCCAGGGTGATATTCGGCGCATATAAAATCCCGCTTCCGTTCTTCTTGGCGAGAACCATCATGCGCATAAGATCAGTCTTGGAGAAGCCGGTGGTGCCAATCACCAAGCCTACTTTTGACTCACTGATGAGCTTAACATTTTTCATGGTCGCTTTCGCGTTTGAGAAATCTACGATGATATCCGGCTTGAGTGTTTCAATAACTGTCTGAA
>CAZLHW010000556.1:0-2782 GCA_964559085.1 uncultured Acidobacteriota bacterium
GTGCTTCACCATGGCGTGGCTCTGGGCTCCGTGGGGATTGTGGCAGCTCGAGCAGGTGACTTTGCCTTCCATGATGGGATGGTGCGAAGGCTTGTTGAGCTGCCCCCGCACCTGCTTATGACACCCGATGCAGGTTTCGTATTCAAGCTGACGTTCCGTTGTCGTGAAAGGACTGACGGCGGGATCCCGCTTCGTAATGGCTATTGTGGAGGCGCGCGTCGGCGTTGTGTGAACCGCGTGGCAATCATTGCAACGGACATCGTTGCGCGCGTGCCTTCCGGTTTCCCAGAACGCAAGATGGCGGTTGCCGGCATGACAGCTCATGCAGACCCGGGTCTGCTCCTGCGCGGGCACAGCGCCTCTGCCAAAGCGGATGGGATGTTTGTTGGCCGAGGGATTATTTATGTGATCTTTGCTGATTCCGTGGCAGCTTGTGCATGCCTGGCCCATTCCTGCGGGGGATGCGGGGTCCCCTTTGGCTCCATGCTTGGTGTTCATTACTCCCGCCTGATCTTTATGGCAGGCCAGGCAGGTTTGAGGATCGGCTTGCCCGCGAGCAGGCCGATCCTGAAATGCGAGGAAAAATACTGCGAGAGACAATGCAAAAAAAAGTTTTGAGAGTGAGCGACTGGCCATGCGCGTTGCTCCATGCGGTCTGATGCCGCGTTTGCCCTTGCCTTCACTGGTTTCGCCCTCGAAACCAGTATCCCTATGCGAATGCTAAAAACTATTTCCCTTTATCGCCATGCTGAACGGAGACCCTAAAGCTATCGCTTTTTTCCATGTCGGGATGAAGTCTGCATCTTCCGGCTTGCCCCGGAAAGGGACTCCGGATCTTGGAGGGGGGTGCCTTCTTTATAATTCATTGCGCTTGTATCCACAAGCCGAAAATCAAAATCAGGCGGACTGGCAATCAAAAAGACAGCCGCTTCCAGGTCCGGGCGCATAAGCCGGTGTTGCCAATCGGTTAAAGAAGCGGGCGGTCTTGACCGGGTGTGTAGTATACTGCCGTGAAAATGCACGACTATGACGGCGGGTTCGGTGACGAATCGCGCATCCAGTAAGGGATCGGAGGGGGTATGCTCAACGGATATGCGGGGAAGATGTTGTTTGTGAATTTGAGCAAGGGTTCTATGCGGGAGGAGTCTTTGTCGGAAACGTTCTGCCGCGAGTACATCGGTGGTTACGGATTTGGAATCCGAACGTTGTATGAGCATCTGAAGCCTCGAGTGGATCCGCTTTCAGCAGGCAACATGCTTGGCTTCGTTGCAGGCGTCCTTACGGGCACTCCCGTCCCGGGTAGCGGCAGGTACGGCGTGGTGACGCGATCTCCTTTGACAGGCGCCTGGAGCGAATCCAATTCCGGGGGTACCTTTGGGCCGGAGCTGAAAACTGCAGGCTATGACGCGATCTTTTTCAGCGGAGCCTCCCCAAAGCCGGTATATCTGCTGCTCAAGGACGGCAAGGCGGAATTGAGAGATGCTTCCCGATTGTGGGGAAGGGATACCTACGAAACCGAAGCGCTTATTCATGAGGAGACAGGGGATGGCCGGATCCGGGTCGCCTGCATCGGGCCGTCGGGGGAAAATCGGTCGTTGCTGGCCGGCATCGTCAATGAAAAGGGAAGAATCGCCGCCCGAGGCGGAGCCGGGGCCGTTATGGGCTCCAAGAACCTGAAAGCCGTAGCCGTCAAAGGAGGCCGCCGCCGAATATCCATCGGCAATCGGGACCGGCTCAAGAAAGCGCAGGAGCGGTTCCTTGAACTGATCAGGGCCAACGAGTTTGCCAAGGGTCTGAGCGCCGCGGGCACCGGCAGCGCCGTCAGCTTCCTGATCTCCATCGGAGACTCTCCTGTAAAGAACTGGCGGCTGACCGGCCCGGACGCGATGCCGACAGCGGCCAGGCTGGACAGCTCCAATATGGATAAATACAAGAAAGGCCCCTATGCCTGTCAGGCTTGTCCTATCCGCTGCGGAGCCATCATTGAACAGAAAGACGGGCCTTTTGCCATTCCCGCCGAAATGCACCGGCCCGAGTACGAGACCATTGCCGCCTTGGGCAATCTTTTGTGTAACGACAATCTTGAAGCGGTGATCAAGGCGAACGACATTTGTAACCGGTATGGCATAGATACCATATCTTCGGGTACGGCGATCGCCATGGCAATGGAGTGTTATGAAAACGGCCTGATATCGAAAAAGGATACCGACGGGCTGGACCTTTCGTGGGGCAATGCGGAAGCCATGGTGGCATTGATCGAAAAAATCGCAAAACGCGAGGGGTTCGGAGCGGTCCTCGCGGACGGCCCATCCATTGCAGCCGAGCGCATCGGCAAAGGGGCTGCGGATTATTGCGTTGCCGTGAGAGGGAAAGGACTGCCGTTTCATGATCCGCGGATGAGTCCCGCGGGTGGAACCGCGCTTTTTGCCGACGCGAATCCCGGACACCACATGAACAACCAGGCGATTGGGATGCTTGAAAATGGAGTTCCTATAGGAAGCGACCCGGCGCTGCAGGCTCCAAAATTCAATCCCTTCGCTGACTTTGATAAGAAAGGGACGATGTATACCGTCGGCGCGGCTTATCATCAGTTGTTCGATGCCGCAGGCATGTGTGCTCTCTACACCGTCAATACGACCCCTCCGGATCTGGCGGACCTGATCGCCGGTGTTACCGGATGGGACTTTGGGTGGGAAGAGGCGCTCAAAACCGGGCGAAGAATCCTGACGCTGCGGCAGGCTTTCAATGCCCGGGAAGGAATTACCCCGGACCAGGTTCAGCT
>CAZLHW010000557.1:0-2777 GCA_964559085.1 uncultured Acidobacteriota bacterium
AGTCCAGACCCACCAGAACGTCGCGAGGATTGGATCCGTCCGCCGGGCCGACGATGTTGTTATGGAACATCATGTCGACCAGCTTCGCGGCTCTTCCGTACCCGATGCTCAGACGCCTTTGAAGGAGAGATGTCGAGGCACGTCCTTCCGTAATGACAACACGCACCGCATCCTTATACAAGCTGTCCTGCAGGGCGGGGTCGATGGGATTGCCCGCTTCATCCACCTCTTCCTGTCCGTAGGTCAATACGGAATCGTCGTAGGCCGGCTTCCCCTGCCTTCGCAGATGCTCGACGATCGCCTGGGCTTCCTTTTCGCTGACGTAGGCGCCATGAACGCGGATGAGGCGGGATGTTCCGGGCGGAATGAACAGCATATCGCCGTTGCCCCGTAGCTGCTCGGCGCCATTGCCGTCTATAATAGTGCGCTAATCGACTTTCGTGGCAACTTTGAAGGCGATGCGGCATGGAAAATTGGCTTTGATGATTCCCGTTATAACATCCACGGAAGGACGCTGTGTTGCCAGGATCAGGTGAATGCCGACAGCGCGGGCCATGGCCGCAAGGCGGGAAATGGATTCCTCCACCTCTCTTGAGGATACCATCATCAGATCAGCCAGTTCATCGATGACCAGTACAATGTAGTGTAGCGGCTTTTCGAGTTCGCCCTCGGAACCGTCTTCGAGAAGAGAAAGCTGTGTGCCGGAAGAACGAACGAGTTTGTTGTACTGGTCAATATTGCGCACCCCGCGCCGCGCCAGTTTTTTGTAGCGCGTTTCCATCTCGCTGGTCGCCCAACGAAGGGCGTTGGCCGCTTCGTTCGGATCGGTGACTATCGGAGTCAGCAGATGCGGGATATCGGAGTAGAGGCCCAGTTCAAGCCGCTTGGGGTCAATGAAGATAAAGCGAACCTCTTCGGGCGTTGCCTTATACAGAATGGATGTGATCATGCAATTAAGAGCGACGCTTTTGCCCGAGCCCGTGGCTCCCGCAATAAGCAGATGCGGCATTCGTTCAAGGTCTGTAACAAACGGGCTTCCGTTGATAAGCTTTCCCAAAGCAAGGGTAAGCCTGGACGGCGATTTTGAAAACGCATCCGACTCTATCAGCTCGCGGAGCATGATGATGTCCCGATGACTGTTGGGGACCTCGATGCCGACGGTGGCCTTTCCCGGTATCCGGTCAATCCGTAGGGATTCCGCCTTGATTCCAAGGCATAAATCATCCACGAGCCCAGTGATTCTCGAGTATTTGATGCCCGCGTCCGGTTTGAACTCGAAAGTGGTAACAACCGGACCGGGATGAATCTGCGTGATGCTGCCGTGCACGTCAAATTCGGCGCATTTATCGGCAATCATCCGGGCGCGTTCAACAAGAACGGATTCTTCGACGGGAGAAGGGTGATCCGGCGGGCTGAGGAGCTCAACCGGAGGCAGCACACACCTCCGGGAGCGCGGACGTTCGACGGGCGGCGCAGGCGCCTGAGGGGGTTCGGTTTCCTGGGGGCGGACAACGGGAGGCGGCGTTCTTGCGTCGACCAGAGCCTGCGACGCTTTTACCGGCGCAGGGCGTGGAGTCACCTCCAGCGGAGCGGGCGCGGCGGGTTTGATGTTGACAACGGTGCGCACGGGTTTGCGGTTCCGGCGCCATTCTTTGAGGCGCTGCCACAGGGAGGGCCGCGATGCCGCGGATTTCGGGTTAATGCGCGTGAACAGGCTCCTCAACGATAAAGTGGTTGTTGCGAGAAGAGCCAGTATCAAGGCGCCGGCAATAACGATAGCCGTGCCGGTTTGGTTAAGATTGGGGAGAAGCAAATCGACAATCAGCACGCCGATAACGCCGCCGGGCATAAAATTTACATCAGACAGTTTTATTGGAATAAGCTGCAATGCCGCGCCGCTCGTCGCCATTAAAAGAAAAAGGCCGAAGGCGCGGAGATAGGGCGTATGGACCGGGCGGCCGAAAATAAGCTTCGCGCCTAAAATCAACAGAGGCAGGGGAAGCAAAAACGCGGGAAACCCAAATAGCTGAAAAAGAAAGTCGCTGACATAGGCTCCGAGTTTCCCGATCTTGTTTTCGATCGTCAGTTTCAGGGATAAAGCGTTAAAACTGGAATCTTGCGGATTATAGGTAAGCAGGCAAAGCAGAAGCAGGATCGCGAGCAGAAGCAGAAGAACCCCTATAAACTCATGCCTCTTTTTAATACTGGTTTCAGCAGACATTCCAATTTCTCGTTCCGATGCGTTAGATTTCAAAAATAACGGGAACAATCATGGGCCGCGTTCCCGTACGTTTGCGGAAATATCTTTTCAGCTCTGCGCGAATCGTTTCACTTAGAACCAAGGAATCCTCGCGCTCTTCACCGGAGCACTCTTCGAGAGTGTTCAGGATAAGGGTGCGCGCTTCCGCAAGAAAGGCGGCGCTGTCCTCCTCCTGAACATGGCCCCGGCTTACAAGTTCCGGCACGCCTTCCAGCTTCCCGGTGGCTTTATTGACGGCCACCACGGCCAGAATAACGCCTTCTTCCGAGAGATGCTGGCGGTCTCGGACGACAATTTCATCCAGTTTCGCAATTCCGCCTTCGTCTATGAGGCGGCGGCCGACGGGAGCTTTGCCGTCGATTTGAATGGAATCCCGACTCAGTGCAATTACATCTCCGGTTTCGGCAAGGAGGATCCTGTCACGAGACATGCCGACATCGCGGGCGAGCAGCGTATGGGCATACAACTGCCGGTATTCGCCATGGATCGGGATAAAGAATGTTGGGAGGGTCAAATT
>CAZLHW010000558.1:0-2770 GCA_964559085.1 uncultured Acidobacteriota bacterium
ACCTGCGCGGTTCCCCCACAATGGCTGATCTGGAGCATTCCGACAGGATCCACGCGCGCCACGTCTCCGAAGCCATTACCTACCGCACCCTCGACCGCACCTACTGGCAATAAATCGGGGACGTCCCGCTGGGACATCGCCGGCTTACAGAATGGCGAAGGCATCAAGGATGACTCGGGTCCTGGAGTTCAGGATGACGGCGCTGCCGCCGATGATGCCCCGTATCAGACCCGGTTTGAGCGGAGGAAGTCTCCGTTCCAACTCAACCGGAAAGGGATCAACCCTTTTCTCCAAACCCGGAGGCAATTGGCCGTTGCGGCGCAGCTGCTTTTCGAGGCCCGGCGGCAAATTCCCGCCGCGCTTGGCGAGGCCGGGCGGTAGATTTGCACGGTGAGCTCTAAAATGATTCAGGATGAGATCCCGGTCATTGCCCAGAAAGATGTCCACCGCCACGCGGGTGTCTGTTCCGCCTTTTTGGTGAATGGCACCGGTCTCCTTGTCCTTGCCTCCGTTTTTGTCTTCACCCCGCATTTTCTGACCTGCCGGCGCAACGGAGACTGCCACTATTCCAAACAGGGCGAGGGCAATCGTGTTCTTCAATAATCCGTTCATAGCTTCTCCCATTTTGTTTCTGCATGAAATGATAAGGCCGCAGCCCATTCGATTTCCGTGACGCACCTCACTATCCGGATGCGGTCCGGATGGAATAGTTGCCGGCTGATGGCGTATCAGTCAGGCCTTTTTAATAAGGCGCGCGATCAGAGCCAACAGGATGATTACGGCCGCGATCAGGATTCCCCAGAACACCTTGCCCGAAAGGGATTCTGGCTTTGCCCGGGAATCTTCCGATTCGGGCCCAAGGCGCGCTTCCTCCGCTGCGGCTCCGACCAGCCGCGGAGTGAGAATCGCCAGATCGTAGCGTGGCGCGCTTAAATCGTTGTGTCCGTAAAACAGCTTCAGTTCTTCGTTTCCGCTGCGGAAAAAGCGCAATCGATGGGAGGGGAGCAGCAGTTTCGCAGACTGGATCGGGAGAGGCGTATTATCCCCCTCCTCAACCATGAGGATTGCCTCGGTCGCATCAATGGACGGAATCTTCAGTGTCAGACTCGGCGCCGCTGTTTCGGGATCTGCATGCGTCCATGTTGCCTCGGCGACGGATTCCGTCCAGGCGTCCTGTCTCTCGTTGTGCGGACTTCTCTCAACGAGGAGGCGAAGGTTACGCCGGAAAACACGCGTTGAGGTTGTCAGAACGAGCCGGGCAGGGGGCAGCTTGCCAAAGGGCAGACGCACGCGATACCAGCTTCTGTTGCCCGTGCTTCTGTCCGTATAGAATGGCCCCCGGCGAGGCGCCTCGGTTTTCTCGGGCGCCGCAAGATCCAGCGACAGCGGCTCGTCCATTCTCTCCACGAGATAGGAAATCTGCCGTCCGTCTGGCCGGACGATGCGCAGATCCGCGATCCGGCTGTGCGCCAGTACGGCTGCATCGAGCGGGAGCACCGTCAGTCCGGGTTTTCCGGCGGAGATGCTGCGCGCATAGCGGAATCCCCGGATGTCAATTAAGGATCCGACACCCGGAATCGCCTCGCCTGTCGCGGCAGCCGGCTCCGGCGAGACCTCGCGTTCCGTTTCCCAGTGCGCTTCCACGGTGTGTGCTTTTTCCGCCGCGGCCCGCGCGGCTTCGAGATCGTAGTGTGGTTCCTTGAGCGCGGGGTTTCCATAACGCGCAGTGAGGGCCTGCGTGTCCGCGCTCTCGAAATAGATCCAGGGAAGATAGGCAAATATTGCGGACACCTGCTTTACTGCCAGAGGCGCATTGTCGCCATCCTCGATGACCAGATCGATCTGTGCCTCCTGAGGCGCGGCGACGGGAATGGACATTTCCGCGGCTGCCGCTTCGCCGCGCACCGCGCGCCTCAGGGTAGCCGATCCAAGCAAATAGGGAACAATTTCATCACCGGAAAGCCGTCCTTCGGAGACTCGCGCCTGACGCAGAACATTCTCGCCTTCTACCGATAGTCGGATTGCTGTAATTGGCAGTCGCGGACCCGGAAGTTGGAGCCGATAACGGCTCACACCCGGCTCGCTTCCGCGCCTGGCAAATGGAAGGGGAATTTCCATGCGTGGAGGCAGTGATCCGGCGGAGACCAGCCGCACAGAAACAGATCGCGGAAGCGGCAGGCGCGCACTGGCGCTGTCATCCCATAGCGCCCTCAGGTATCGGACCTCGGCCTGTGCAAACTCCATCTCCAGCGACCGGAGCTTTTCCGATGGAAGGTCGAAAAACGTTGCATCATCGCGCAGCCGCATCCACCGGTTCCCGTCGTTGCCGGCTTCCAGCGCACAGCGCTTGACAAACGGCGCCGGGAGCCCCTCTATCTGCATCCGGTCTATCAACCTGCGCTGCCCAAGATCGATCTGAAAGCCGCTGGTCTTTTTCGTGGCGGCCAGAGGCGAGAGCTTGCCCGGCATCCATTTGGATTCGGGCGAGGGGGGCGCAATCAGCAGATAGGGGACTTCATGGCCTGCGGCATCGTAGATCCGCAAGTCCTTCAATCCGCCCGTGGCGAGAATCATGGCCTCCTGCCCGCTTCCCGCTCTCTTTTGAGAGAACTGCCAATCCGAATTCGCCCCCGCGAGAAGTGCGGCGTCAATCAGGAGGCGGTTCGGTCCCGGACCGCCGGGAACTATAGATCGTTCCTGCCGAAATCCTGCCGGGATGGAAGGGCGCGTCTGCCCGCTGCCCAGCGAACCCGGAAAAAAGATCCAACCG
>CAZLHW010000559.1:0-2770 GCA_964559085.1 uncultured Acidobacteriota bacterium
CCTTTTTGATTCGAGATTCGAGATTCGAGATTAAAGACGAAATCCCGCGATTCAGGCGTCCGAATCTCGAATTCCCGTCTCGAAGCCTAAAAAATCATGTGTTCGGGAGTTTTGTGCTTTTCCCGACAATATTCCAGATACAGCGAATAATAACTGAGGCGCAGAAACAGCGATTCGCCTATTCCCAATCTTCCCGCAACATTTCGGATGCCGTTTTCGGAGCCTTCCAGCTCGATATAGTTCCCGATGGGCGTTTCATCCACTGCAATGTGAACTCCGTCCAGAAGGAATTCCCGGCGATATTTCTGATAGCGAAAAGCGAGCCGCATCCCGATGCGCTCCAGAATCTGCATCGCAACCGCACCGTCCTCAATTCCTGTCTCCAGCTCTTCGCGCGTTTTAAAAACTCCGTTGGCCTGCGGCGTTCCCTTGAAAGTCAGAATACCTTTTCCCGCGGCAGACCGGATTCGCAGCAGGCAGCGCTCCGTCTGTAACCTTCCGTCCGGAAAATCCAGCAGGCAGTTATCCTCAAAATGTCGGACCGACACAACAGCGGCCCGCAGCTCCATCAGCCGAGCGCAAATGGACTCCGGATCCCCAATCCTGACCTTGACTTCTGTCTCTATGGCCACTCCGATCCCGCAGCGTTTTCAATCTCGAATTTCGAATCTCAAATTTTATGCTGCCGCAGCTTCACCCCGCACTCCTGCAGCAGCGCCAGCGCTCTGTCATTCAGCGGATATTCCTGGTTGTAAACAACCTCAATGATCCCGCTGTTGATGATCAGTTTGGTGCAGTTCAGGCAGGGAGCGAATGTCGTATAAAGAGTCGCTCCTTTAAGGCACGTGCCGTGGTAGGCGGCCTGCGTAATGGCATTTTCTTCGCCGTGGCAGCAAAGGCATTCATCCAGCGCCGTGCCGCTGGGCGCCATGCCGTTGCACCGCGGGCATCCGCCCTCATTGCAGTTTTTGGCGCCGCGGGGAGTGCCGTTGTATCCCGTGGAGATCACGCGCATGTCCTTCACGATGATGGCCGCCACTTTTCGTTTTATGCAGTTGCTGCGCATCGCCACGACCTTGGCGATGCTCATGAAATATTCGTCCCATGTCGGGCGGGTGAAACGGCTCATGAGAGGCGGGAGGAGCGTATCCAGCCGCCGGTGCAGCTCTTCCAGCGTCCCGTCATTGGCAACGACCCGGTCCGCTTTCTGCTCGGTAGCAATCCGCTGCTGGCTCGCAGGGTTCTCCGATTCGAGTTCTCGGGCTTCTTCTTCAATGAACTGCTGCAGGGTTTGCGCCGCATTTTCGCGCGCCCGCGCCCGGCTGCGTTCAAAGCGCGTCGCCTGGTCGGCTTCAATGGCCAGGAGCGTGAAATCGGCGCGCTTCCTCAGGACATCGACTTCGTGTGGGTTGCGGATCGAGTCGACCACATAATTCCGGTCGTTGCCCAAATGGCGCAGGATCCTCTCCGCCAGAATTCCCGGGCCGAATGTTTCCCGCAGCTCGTTTCCGACCTCGATCAAGGTATCGCGCGCAATTTCCAGACCACGATTGCGCACCTCCTTCCTGATCTCATCCGAAAGGGAAAAATATTCGAACCCTCTGCTTTTGAGATAATTGGATACTTCCGTCTTCCCGGCTCCGTTTTTACCAGTCAGTCCTATGATCATAGGGTGAGCATGTTAGCATATTTGCCCGAAAAGGGAAAAAGGGGTAAAGGGAATAAGGGAGGCCGGACGGGCTTAAACGCAAATACTTCCCCGATCTCCCGGCCCGCAAAATGGTTTAGACCGGGCGCCGGATGAGATAAGATTCCGCAGCCCGTACTATCAATTCCTGAATTTTGAACCGAGGACGCTCAATTTGGCGGGCACCGCAAAAAGGGCTCCCGGATTGAAGGAGGATGGTGATTTTGCCTGCACTGCGATTCAGCGCTTTATCTCCTTTCCATTTCGGCCTTTCCCTTGTCAGGTCGCTGCAGTCGCCGCTGTCGCCCGAACAGGCGGCAAAAGCCATCGCGCAGGGAATTGAAAATCGAGTCGGGAATTTCCTCAGGCTCTGTGAGGCCGAGGTCTTTTCCAAACCGAATGGCGTTTATGGAAAGCTCTTTTCCCATGCCGGCATATCGAAAGAACGCCTCGCCTCCATGACGGCGGGTTTGGGGCTTGAGCCTGCGCTTCAGGCTTTGGTCCGGGCCGGAGTATTTCTCGATATTGAGGAGTTCAAGGGGAGAAAGCCTGTCGTTCGAGGCACATTGCGCCTGACGGTGGATGCCTCCACGCTGGACAGGGCCGGAAGAGCGTCTATCCCGTTCCTGAGCAGTGGATCGAGCGGAAAACCTCTCAGGACTCCAATCGGTGTGCCCGGTTTCAGACTGCTGGCTTCCTGCCTCCCCCTCGTTCTGCGCTTTCTCGACTGCGAGCAGCTGCCCGTTGTGCTGTATTATCCCATGCCCTCGGGCAGCGGATTCATGCATCTGATCGCCTTTTCAATGATAGGCAGGCCCCCGCTGGCATGGTTTGCCCAATGGATGCAGTCGCCCCTTTGGAGGCATGTATCGGGCATAAAACTGGCGGGTCTGATTGCCGGCTGCCGGTTTGCGGGCATTTCTCTTCCGGTGCCCCGGCTCGCGGATATCAAGCAGCCGACGGCCATGGCCTCCTGGTTGCAGAAGCATTGCCCGCAGGGCGCCGTTATTCCATCTTTTACCGGTTCGGCCATACACCTGGTCCAGGCGGCGAAAATGAATGCGATTCGCCTTCCACCGCTGG
>CAZLHW010000560.1:0-2751 GCA_964559085.1 uncultured Acidobacteriota bacterium
GCGACGGTGACAGGTTGGTGGGCGAGGAGTCTGATCGGGATCTTTTGAAATCACTCCGTCCCTTTATATCTACGCTCATTGAGCGCCCTCAGGATTTGAGAACTCTCAAAAAGCGTATCCATCAAATCATGAGCTACAGGCCAATAACGGCATTCAGAGATCATACTATCCGGGAAGCCGCTGCTCTGATGCTCGAAAACGGGATATCATGCTTGCCGATTGTCCGTGCCGATCGAACAGTTGAAGGCATTGTAACATGGAAAGATATATTCAAATGGCTGATAGCACAGCTGGATGAATAGATCTACCGCCGATTCAATCGTGCAAATAGCGCTCGCCTGCTAATATTGTTTGCTGCGTCCAGAGTTTGCTATTTCATTTGAAATACTTTTGAAGCTTTTTGTCGGGATCTGCGGCATTGTGCAGAATGATGCCCGCAAATGCGGCGAAACACTCCAGCACTGATACCGCATCTTTGCTCCGCCTTTCCGAATTGCAGCCGGTACTGTCCATGACTTCCTTAAATAGCGGTATTGCAAAAAGCGCCTTCTTGTCCTGCTCTGTAACGGCCTTCGGAAAATCGCCGGAGAGACGGTTGCGAATGAGATCCATACGGCGAAGGCCTGGAATCAGGAAGGATACCGAAGAATCCTTCGGCTTGATTTGATCCAGTTTCTGAGAAAATGAAAGACCGGCGTTTTGAATCGACCTGGACCGGGGCTTCAGGAATTTCAGATAGCGGGTCAGGAACCGCTCCGTCATGAGATGTGCGTGGAGTACCCGGCTTGCGTCTTCCATGGTCGGCGTTTCGGGCATATTGACGGTTTTCATGTGGGCTTTGACCGCGGCAAAGAAAGCGAAGAATTTCTCCTCTCCCCCATAAGCTTCCAAAACTTTCTTTATGCTTTGCGCACGACGCTTGGCTCGCATTTCTCCACTCCTTACATAAAGAGTACTACTCATCGGGACCCGCCGGAACACTTTGAATGATCCGGCCGGAGAAGAGATCACAAATAGTTATAGTTTATCCGTACGTATATCGGCAGGAGGGTGCTGAGACTTTAAGGGAAAATTTCGGCTATTTCTTCAAAACTTCCTGATAGGCGGCATCAATTGCAGCTTTCAGGATCTTTTCCGAAAGCGGATTTTTTGCAAATACAACTTTGAGCTTTTTGAGAACTTCGCGGACTTCTTCCGGATCGGGCGGGGCCGGCGGAGGATCCGGGACCCGGAACAGTTCGGCAATCGGAACGTTCAATCCGGAGGCGATAGCCTCCAGCTTGCTGAGGGATGGATTGGTATCGCGGCCGCGCAGGATTGCTGAAATATACGATTGCGTAATTTCGCGTCCGGAACGTCCGGCGGCTTCGGCCACCGCCATCTGCTTGGCGCCATTCAGCAGTCTTTGCAGATTTTTTCTAAGAATTTCGTCAGCCCGCATGGCCCCTAGGATATAGATTTTAGGTAATAATTGCACTCTTCTGTTGACAAGCCGTGCTCATAAAAATTAAGGTAGCCTATGAGCCAGAGTCATAATGTTTCGATCGGCTTTAGCCGATCAAATATCACAGGTTCGCGCGTGTTTAAAGCATAGCCGATAGACACAATTCGACAGCAGGAATCCACGGATGGTTTTCCGGCAATCTGATTTGAGTCCCGTGATGTTTTTCCTCCCTCAAGCGCATCTCATGGGCCCGATTGCGTGCCCAAACATGGCCATAGCATGAACCAAATACGCATAAAAATGCAAGAAATGCGTGCTCAGCAGTTGGTCCGCGGCATACGGGCCGCGGCGATCCTGGGATTTCTAATAGTCGCCAGTTCGCTGGTGCGCGCCTGGATGGTTGGCTGGCACGGCATCATGTATCTGAACATCATGCTTTATCTGGTCATCTTTGCAACCGCGCTTTTGGATCGCTATCTTACTTTCAAGGCGAAGGCATACATCCTGATTGGCACATCTTTCATTCTTGGGATTATAAGCCTGGTTGTATGGGGATTTGGGGCTTTCAGTCTGCCATCCTTATTTTGCTTCTGCGTATTGGCGACCATATTCTTCGGGTACAGAGGAGGAATAGTTGCCTGCGCTATAAGCGTTGGCGCAGTGGCCGTTACCGGAGCATGTGTCTATAGCGGGATCCTGGTTTTTAACTACAATGCGGGAGTCCATCTGAACTCCCCTGTGACCTGGCTGGTCATAACAATTCAAACGGCATCCCTTGCCGGCATCCTGGTCGCCATTCTGGGAACGCTGAATGGCCAGATGGAGCATCTGGTCTATACTCTCAAAGGACAAAACGATGAACTGACGGCAAAAAACAAAGCCTTGCAACTGGAGATCGCCGAACGCATTCGCGCCGAGGAAGAACGGCAACGCCTGGAAAAAAGGCTGCAGGCGGCGGAAAAAATGGAGATGGTCGGCACTCTGGCCGGCGGCGTTGCCCATGACCTGAACAATATTCTTGGCAGCGTCGTAGGATATCCGGATTTGCTGCTCGAAGAACTTCCGGCAGACAGCCCCTTGCGGGAGACTCTTCAGGTTATAAAAAAATCGGGGATCAAAGCGGCTGCGATCGTGAATGACATGCTTAGCCTGGCCCGGCGAAGGATTGATATCACTGCAGTCACAAATCTCAATGTCATAATCAACGAGTACCTGCACAGTCCCGAGTATGAAATGCTCAAGCGCTATCATCCCGCGATCGAGGTTCAAATGCGTACAGATCCCGACCTTAAAAATATCCGCGGTCT
>CAZLHW010000561.1:0-2416 GCA_964559085.1 uncultured Acidobacteriota bacterium
TGCGGCTCTTCAAGAATGCAATTCAATTTATGTACGAGTTGGGCGTTCAGGGAAAGACCGTCCTGTTTCTGGGCACCAAGCGTCAGGCACAGGAGGCGATTCAGGAAGCCGCGCAGCGCACGGGCATGTACTATGTCAATCAACGATGGTTGGGCGGGCTTTTGACCAACTTTGTTACCATTCAGAAAAGCATCAAGCGATTCCGCGAAATCGAGAACATGAAGGTTAGCGGGCAATACGATCTCTTTTCGAAAAAGGAAATAGCCCGCTATGAACGAGAGCGCAAAAAGCTCGAGAAGAATCTCTCCGGCATCAAGGAGATGTCCAGTCTGCCCGACGCGCTTTTCGTCATCGACACCAAGCTGGAAACGATCGCCATCAAAGAGGCCGCAAAGCTCGGCATTCCCATTATCGGCGTAGCGGACACCAATTGTGACCCCGATGCTATAACCTACATTATTCCGGGAAATGACGACGCCCTCCGCGCTATCCGCTTAATCACGGACACGATGGCTCAGGCCTATCTGGACGGCAAAGCGGTGTATGAAGCGCAGCAGAAAGAGCTCGCAGAGCAGCAGGAAAAGCAGCGGCAGATTCAAGCCCAACAGGCAGCCGCAGCAGCTGAAGCAGCGGCCCGAAGGAGCGCAGAAAACAAGGAAGCAGCGGAAGCGGGAATGCCCGAAGGCGACACCACTCAGCCCGGTGAGGCCGCGACAAAACCGAAAACAACTGTTCGCAAGGCACTCCAGCGGAAAGCCAAACCGAAAAAGCAAGAAGCCGCAGCCGCGGCGGATAAAGTCGCTTCCGAGAGTGTCGCGGTTGAGCCGGCAACCCCCCCTGAAGGGGAAGGGCCAACCCCGGAAGAACAGAGACCTTCCGGCAGCTAGAAAGCATTTCGCTACGTTATTGATTCCACCTCACAATATCCCGAGAACCCGGAGGGCCGTTGCGCCGTGGGTTCTCTTGATGATGCGTGCTTTCCAAGAGACGCACCCGCCCGTGAGAGTGGGGAGAGGAAGCCCAGGAGGCATGAAATGAGTATTTCCGCAGAACTCGTCAAGCAACTCAGAGAAAAGACGGGCGTAGGTTTTATGGAGTGCAAAAGCGCTCTGAATGAATCCAATGGAGATATTGAAGCCGCAATAACCATCCTGCGAAAGCGAGGACTGGCTTCTCTTGCCAAGAAATCCGGTCGCGAAACCAAAGAGGGTTTGATCGGCGCTTATGTCCATAATGGAAAAATCGGCGTGATGGTAGAGGTCAACTGCGAAACGGACTTTGTGGCACGAAATCCTGATTTCCAGATGCTGGTGAAAGACCTTGCGATGCACATTGCGGCCAGCGATCCCCGATTTGTGAGCAAAGAGGATGTCACGGAGGATGTTCTGGCAAAGGAACGCGAGATCTATGCCGAACAGGCCCGGTCCACCGGAAAGCCTGCAAATGTAGTGGAAAAGATGATCGAAGGACGAATGTCCAAGTATTTTTCGGAAGTATGCTTGCTGGAGCAGCCGTTCGTTAAGGATCCATCCGTATCCGTGCGGGATTATATTGCTTCACATATCCAGAAAATCGGCGAAAACATCCAGGTCCGACGCTTTATCCGCTATAAGCTAGGGGAATAATCCGGCCGGGATCGAATACGCTTCGCAACAGCGGCCATTTCGGCGGATCGGCCTTGCAGGAGGATGTATGCAGGAACAACAGCCCCAGCGGAAGCCCCGATTCCAGCGCGTTTTGCTGAAACTGAGCGGCGAAGCCCTGATGGGGAACCAGGGCTTCGGCGTGGATCCGGCCATGGCCTCCCGGATCGCCGAGGAAATAGCCGAAATCCATGCACTTGGAGTTGAGATCGCCGCCACTGTCGGCGGCGGCAATATTGTGCGCGGGATCTCGGTTAGCGCGGCAGGCATGGATCGCGTCAGCGGCGATTACATGGGCATGCTGGCCACCGTGATCAACGCACTGGCTCTGCAAAACGCATTGGAAAAGATCGTCGTTTTTACAAGAGTTCAATCGTCCATAGAAATGAAAGAAGTTGATGAGACTTTCATCCGGCGCCGGGCAATCCGTCATCTTGAAAAGGGCCGTGTGGTGATATTCGCCGCCGGTACCGGGAATCCCTATTTCTCAACCGATACCGCGGCGGCTCTTCGCGCCATGGAAATAGGGGCCGAAGCCATTTTAAAGGCTACAAAGGTCGACGGTATTTATGACTCGGATCCCCATCTCAATCCATCTGCCAGGCTTTTCGAAAAGCTGACGTACCTCGAGGTCCTGGATAAGGGACTGCGCGTTATGGATACGACCGCAGTGTCGCTTTGCATGGAGAACAAGCTTCCCATTGTAGTCTTCAATCTGCTTCGTCGTGGTAATATCAAGGAAGTTGTATTGGGTGCAAAAGTGGGTTCCATTG
>CAZLHW010000561.1:2426-2750 GCA_964559085.1 uncultured Acidobacteriota bacterium
CACCGCATAGCGCCTGTTATTCAAATGGAGGTGTAATCCAGAAGCTCCGATCGATACTTGACGCCGCTAAAAATGGGATGGAATAATGCGTTGAAGATATGCGGCAGAGTCTGGCGACGATTAGAACGGGCCGCGCCTCGGTCAATATTCTTGATCATATTCACGCAAACTACTACGGGACTCCGACCCCCCTGAATCAGATGGCGGCGCTTTCCACCCCGGACCCGACATTGATTGTTATCCAGCCATGGGATCCCTCGACAATCCCTGCAATTGAAAAGGCCATTCTGGGATCGGATCTTGGTCTGAATCCGACCAATGACG
>CAZLHW010000562.1:0-2740 GCA_964559085.1 uncultured Acidobacteriota bacterium
AGTGTTGTTCTTATACTTTGAAGAAAGCGACACATCTCGCTGACGGAATACTTATCCTTGTGACGTTAGATTATGCACTTCGGAAAATTTTGGGTAAATTGGTTTTCTTTAGAAACGAAAATCTTTAATAAACCAAGGTTTTGTGTTAGCAAAACACAGGATGTGTAACCGTCAAATAACGCACACATAGAAAAGAGCGGGCAAGAGTGATACAATACCTCCAAACGGAGGTAACGGCAAATGGAAAGTACGAAAAAAGAGAAAAAGAAACACGCTGCGGAGGAAAGAGCGGAGCTGGTTGTAGCTTATCTGAAGAGCGGATGGACACAGAAAAGATGGTGTAAGGAACAAGGCATTGCATTGAGCACCCTGGGGAACTGGCTGAAAGCAGAAAAAATCCGATCAAAACAGCAAAACCCGCAAGCTTGGGAAAAGGCTGCAGCAGTACAGACAGATACAAATAAAGCACAAGAGCAGACGGATGCTTCATCAATGCCGCAGGTCCTGCGAAGCCCGAAAGTCTGCGAGAAGGTTTCGGAAGAGCTGCCGGTCCGGCAGAAAACGCACGGCTGGACGAAGGTTTCGGTGGAATCGCCGGTTCGGGAGCAGCTCCTCCTGCTGCAGGCCGGGAAATTCAGGGTTGAGATTCATCGAAATACGGATATGCGGCTGTTGTCCGAGCTTTTGTCGGTATTGGCGCCGTTATGCTGAATGTATCGGAAAATATGCCGGTATACCTTGCCTGCGGGGACACCGATATGCGGAAATCCATAAACGGGCTGGCTGCGCTTGTAGAACAGAGCTTCCGGCTCGATCCGTTCGGGAAAGCGCTGTTCGTGTTCTGCAACAGACAGCGGAACCGGCTAAAGATACTGTCCTGGGAGGATAACGGCTTCTGGCTTCACCTCAAGCGTCTGGAGCGGGGGCATTTCAAATGGCCGGCTGCCGGCGAAGAAGCAGCCATGACGCTTACGGCAGAGGAGCTCACCCTTCTCATAAAAAGTCCGGGAGTCGAGCAAAAGCTGCGCGGAAAGGATGCAATATTTAATCGTTGAAAATGCTCAAAAAGCTTGATTTATCAATACTTTTGTGATATAATAAAGGTATGGAAAATCAAGAGAAACGAGGGCTTTTTCAATGCTTGAAAACACAAATTCAGCTGCCGAAAACGAAGCATTGAAGGCCCAGCTTAAAGATTGTCAAGAAACAATTTCGGAGCTCAGAAAGCTGAACGAATGGTACGAAAAGCAGCTAAAGCTGAACCGTCAGAAAATGTTCGGCGCGTCCTCGGAGAAAAGCGAATATGCCGGCGCCGGGCAGATTAATATGTTCAACGAGGCGGAAGCGGAAAGAGAAGCCATCAGTCCCGAGCCGACGCTCGAGACCATCACATACAGGCGCAAAAAGCAAAAGGGCGGCAAAGAAGCGAAGCTTGAGGAGCTTCCGGTCGAAACGATTGAATACAAGCTTTCCGACGAGGAACAAATCTGTGAAAAATGCGGCGGCGCTTTGCATGTCATGAGCAAGGAAGTCCGCAAGGAGCTCAGGATCATACCGGCAAAGGTCAGCGTGGTTGAGCATGTCAGCTATGTTTACGCCTGCCGCAGCTGTGAGAAAAACAATACGGAAACCACCGTGATAACAGCAGGAGCGCCAAAGGCTCTTGTCCCGAAAAGCCTTGTTTCGCCGAATGTCATGGCGTACATCATGAACCAGAAGTTCGTGAACGCGATGCCGCTGTACCGTCAGGAGCAGGAGCTGAAGCGCATGGGAGCGCTGCTTTCCCGCCAGACGCTTGCGAACTGGATGATCAAGGGCGCAAGCCTTCTGCAGCCTGTTGCGGATGAAATGAAAGCGGAGCTTCTCAAAAAGGAAGTGCTTCACGCCGACGAGACAACCCTGGAGGTTCTCTGCGAGCCGGGAAGACCGGCGCAGACAAACTCATATATGTGGGTTTACCGAACATCGGGATGCGATGCGCCGATAATCATTTACGATTATCAGGAGGGGCGAAGCGGCAGGTTTGCAAAGGAATTCCTGAACGGCTTCAAGGGATATCTGCACACCGACGGCTGGGGCGGTTATCATCAGCTTGAGCCGGAGATAACGCTTTGCGGCTGTTGGGCGCACCTGCGCCGGAAATTCGACGAGGCGTTGACAGTGCTTCGGGAGAAAAAGAATTCGCCGGAGGCGAAAGGATATGACTTTTGCAACGCATTGTTTGAAATAGAGCGCAGAGCGGAGAAAATGTCTCCGGAAGAACGGCACGCGCTGCGGCAAAAGGAATCGAAGCCGCTGGCGGCGCAGTTCTTCGAATGGGCAGTACAGCAATCCGATAAAACGCTGCCGAAGAGTCTTTTGGGAACGGCGCTGCAATATGCCTTGAATCAGAAGAAATATCTGTGCTCCTTTCTGGAGGACGGACGAATCGAGTTGTCCAATAACCGGGCGGAACGGTCAATAAAGCCGTTTGTTATCGGGCGCAAAAACTGGCTGTTCTGCAACACTCCCGCCGGCGCAAAAAGCTCCGCCGTCCTTTACGGCATCATCGTAACGGCAAAGGAAAACGGGCTTATTCCGTATGCCTATCTGACCTATGTATTCGAACAGATACGGCTGCACGGGACAGATAATATTGCTGGTCTGCTGCCATGGTCGAATCAGATCCCGGAATACTGCAGAACAAAAAATTCGCAATAATCGTTTTTGCCGCTTAATAGCGGCTTTTTTGTTTCTATGT
>CAZLHW010000563.1:0-2733 GCA_964559085.1 uncultured Acidobacteriota bacterium
TTGACCCGTCGATTTCTCCAGGGGGTGCAGGAGCCTTTGGGGTTTTTTT
Organism: uncultured Acidobacteriota bacterium; assembly: GCA_964559085.1. Lineage (GTDB taxonomy): Bacteria > Acidobacteriota > UBA6911 > UBA6911 > UBA6911 > UBA6911. The sequence goes on from CAZLHW010000563.1 coordinate 50, forward strand.
TCATTTATTGGGTCAATACCAAAGAATGATCCCGATGCACGTCCACGGGATGAAGGCCTAGTCTATTAAGGGAAGCGCATGCCGAAATGGAAACTGGTCATTGAATATCAGGGGACGCGGTATCGCGGCTGGCAGGAACAGGCAAATGCGCGAACGGTTCAGGGCGAAATACGGGCCGCCGCCGAAAGCCTGCTGAAGGAACGGGTGGAAATCATGGGCGCCGGACGTACGGATGCCGGTGTGCACGCGCTGCATCAGGTTGCCCATCTGCGCGCTCGAACGCCGATGCGCCCCGCGGATCTCAGGAACCAGATCAATGATCGCCTGCCGCCGGATATCAGCATCAAAGACCTGTGCGAAGCCGAGGCACGCTTCCATGCGCGGCATGACGCGGTGGAGCGCTTCTATCTGTATCAGATTTCGACGCGGCGCAGAGCCCTTTCCAAGCCTTTCGTCTGGTGGATCAAGGATCGGCTCAATCTGGACGCAATGAAGAAAGGGGCCGGAATGCTGTGCGGCCGGCATGATTTCGGAGCATTTTGCGACAGGGATGCGTCTGTTGCCTCCACGATTGTTGAAGTGACGCATGCCGAAGTTGCCTGCAGGGGCGACCTCATTCTGTTCCGGATGGGTGCGAGTCATTTTCTCTGGAAGATGGTGCGGCGGGTGGTGGGAAGCCTCGTGGAGGTGGGACGCGGCAATTGGGAGGCAGACCGGATTGCGCAGCTGCTCCATACGCCTTCCTCTTCTGTCGCGCCATGGACCGCGCCCCCCTCCGGCCTGTTCCTGGAATACGTGCGATATAAAAACGATAAGCGCCCGGATCCGATGACTCCGGCCTTTTTTCATTTCTAAGATGCCTCGACGCTCGCCTCCAAAAAACGGGAAGCCTTTCAGCTTGTTATAAGGGCCTGTCAAAAGTAAAATCGTCCGCACCGCGCTTCGGGCGGTGGTTGAACACAAGCACCGAAGCACTGCCGGCTCTGCCGTTTATGTGAACCGGAATGCCCGGGTATTCGTAAGAATTCGACGGCCCGTTTTCCTATTTTCCGGAGGTGATCTGCCGGACTGCAAGCGTGCGCATCGGGTCCGATGGACAATCGTGGCGACTGTCGCCGGAATTGCCTGTAACATGAGGAAGGCTCTGGTCATGATTCCAAAATGGTTTTTGGAAATTCGAGGGCGCGTTCCCTCCGGTGCCTCGGCGCTGCTGGGCATTATTCCCCTTGTCGTTCTGGTGCTTTCATGGACCTTGCTAACGCGGGGAATCCCTGAAGAACGGTTTTTCGGACCGACAATCCTCCCCAGCCCGGCGGAGGTCCTTCAAAGTCTCGGCGACCTCGTGCGCTCCAGCGACACGGAGAACCGAAACCTGTTGGATCATATCGGTATCAGTTTGCGGCGCGTGGCGCTGGGCTTTGTTTTAAGCCTGGTTCTTGTCCTCCCCCTGGGAATCCTCAAGGGGGCCTTCGGCAGCGCGCGAGCCACGATGGCTCCCCTTGTTACCGCAAGCGGCTACATCCCCATCGCAACGCTGGTTCCGCTCACCATGTCCTGGTTTGGATTGGACGAGAAGCAGAAAGTGGCTTTTCTCGGCCTGGCTTTCGGAATATTCCTGCTGCCCATGGTGATTCGTGCAATCGATGCGGTGCCGGACATCTACCTGCGCACGGCTTACACACTGGGAGCCACCCGCCGGCACATCATCTGCCGGGTATTGGTGCCTATCGCGCTGCCCGATATCTGGCATTCCATGCGGCTGGCATTCGGCATCGGCTGGTCTTACCTCGTGCTTGCGGAAGTGGTCGTCAAAACGGGAGGTTTAGGCGACCTGATCGATACGGCGCGGCGCCGCGCAATGTCCGGAAGAGTCTATCTGGTGATTGTCATTATCACGGTCATTGCCTGGATCGCCGATCTTCTGTGGGAACGTATCGGCCGAACCCTTTTTCCCTACCGACGGAGCGGCGCCTGATGTCCAACGAAAATGCAGCGGCAACACCCATAGTGGAATTCCGCAATGTCAGCGTGCGCTTTGGCGCGTTCACGGCATTGCGGGATATCTCGTTGCGCATCCCGGATAATCCCGGGCACGGCGAATTCATCACTATTATCGGCCCATCCGGATGCGGCAAGAGCACGCTGTTGAACCTCATCGCAGGTTTTCTCAAGCCAACCGAGGGGGAAGTCCTTGTGAACGGCAAACCGGTTGCCGGCCCGGGGCGGGATCGCGGCATGATTTTTCAGCAATACAGTTCTTTCCCCCACCTGACGGTTCTCCAGAATGTGATGTTTGGATTGGAAATCAACAAGACCCAAGAGAGCAGAGAAGAACGTTTGCGTCGCGCGGAAGCGATCCTGGAGCAGGTTGCGCTCACAGAGCACCGAAACAAATATCCTCACCAGCTCTCCGGCGGGCAACAGCAGCGCGTGGCGATCGCACGGTCTCTTGTTATGGAGCCTAAAATTCTCCTGATGGACGAACCTTTCTCCGCTCTTGATGAGCCGACGCGGCTGGAGATGCAGGAACTAATCGTGCAACTCTGGCACCGCATCCAGCCCACTATTCTGTGCGTGACGCACAATGTAACCGAGGCCGTCTATCTGGGAGAGCGGATCTGGATTTTTTCTCACGCGCCCGGACAAATCGCCTGTGATATTCGGGACAATATCCCGCCTACGGT
>CAZLHW010000564.1:0-1246 GCA_964559085.1 uncultured Acidobacteriota bacterium
AGATGATTGACCCGAACAGTGACGCCTGCGTCATAGAAATTGATGGCCGGGATCGAGTGCTTCAGGAGAATGCGCGCGGCATCTTTTTCCGAGGGTGAGATGGAATCCTCCAGGTCCAAAAGCACGCAGTCGGCTCCATAACCGCCGCCCTGCTGGATCATGGCCGCGTTATTGCCCGGGATATAGAGCATGCTGCGCCGCTTCTTTATGCGTTTAGGCATGCCGCACCGCCTCCCGCGCCGCATTCATGGATCGCCGGATTGCGGTTTCAACACGAGCCTGAACCGTTGCATCCAGGGCGCCTTTATCTTTAAGAATAATGCGCACGTCCGACACGCCGAGCCTGTCGAGCGTGGTCTCTACTTGCAGGCGGATGCGCCGGCCGTACTGCCGCAGCACATTTGATTCCAGCTCGATCCGCCTTCCCGATCCCTCCGCGGCAGGTTCGACCATAACCAAAATATCACTGGATTCGAAGGTGCCTGCCTGTGCCGGAAATTTCAGCTGCATGATGTTTCGCTCCTCTTCCCGAAATTCCTGAAGCCATTCTACCGCGCGCGGATCAGGCGGAGCAATCCATCTAAAATAGTCAGGGGATGCGGCGGGCAGCCGGGAATATAGAGGTCGATGGGCAGTGTCCCTTCTGCGCCGTTGTGCACCTCCTCGTGTCCTGCGAACGGGCCGCCGGAGATGGCGCAGGCGCCAACGGCGATCACGAGCTTGGGAGCCGGCACCGCGTCATACGTCTTTTTCAATGCCAGCATCATGTTCCGGCTGACGGGGCCCGTGATCACGATCCCATCGGCGTGACGCGGCGACGCAACGAATTGAATTCCAAAGCGGCCCAGGTCGAAGACAACCGTGGTCAGCACATTGATGTCGGCTTCACAGGCATTGCAGCCGGCAGCGCTCACTTGGCGAAGCTTCAGCCAACGTCCGAAGTGCGCGGGACAAACAGCGGCGCATTCTCCGCAGAAAAGGCATCGGCCGAGATCGATGGTTACTGCGCTCCCGTCAATACGGATGGCGTCTGTGGGGCAGGTTTCCGCGCAGGTCCGGCATCCCCCGGAACAAAGAGACCGCCGCACCTCCGGTCGCCCGCGAAAGCGTTCGGGCAATTCCGGTTCCGTCTTTGGAAATGCGATCGTGCGCTTCTTTTGCTGAAACCGCGCTCCCAGAACATTGAACATGGCTATCCTCTAGAGATGGTGTCCGCAGTCCGATAATTTAAAGCTCTTATTGCAGG
>CAZLHW010000564.1:1256-2328 GCA_964559085.1 uncultured Acidobacteriota bacterium
CAGGCCGAACCAATTGTGGAAAGAGGGATCGACGATTTTATAGCGCGCAAGGCGCCCTTCCTCATCGGTGAGGGCTACGTGACAGATCTCTCCGCGCCATCCTTCCACCATCGAAACCGTGAGCAGTCCGGGCTGAAGCGCTCCTCCCTGCAGGCGAATCGGTCCCTCCGGCATCCGCCTGGCCTGGTCGCGCACAAATTGAATGGAGCGCTGAATCTCGAGCCACCGGACCAGGGCGCGCGAGAAAACATCGCCGCTGTGCCAAGTCGAGACGGGAATCTGCGAGAAGCGGTAAACGCCGGTGGGAAAATCCTGCCGGACATCCCGCCGCGCGCCGCTGGCGCGGGCAACCGGGCCCACGAGTCCAAGGTCGTCGCATATTTTTGATGAGATTTCGCCCGTTCCCTCGAAACGCGAAAGAACCGACGGCGAGCTCAGCATGAGTTCAACAGCCACGGTTACATCTTTGGCCGCTTTATCCAGGCGATGGATCAGTTCATCAATACGCTTTTCGTCGACATCGAATCCAACGCCTCCCGGCCGGATCATGCCTCTTCCGAAGCGGCTGCCGCAGAGCAGTGCAGTCATATTCAGGAAATCGCCCCGAATACGCCCGCAATAGGATAGGGTCGGCAGATACCCGACGTCGCCGGCCAGGGCGCCCAGGTCGCCGGTATGGTTGGCCAGCCGCTCCAGTTCAAGGGCGATGCCCCGCAGGAATGCGGCCCGGGCGGGCGCCTTGCAGCCGTTCAGCGCTCCCAGCGCGTGACAATAGGCGGTGGCATGGCCGATCGTGGTATCGCCGGCGGCGGCCTCAATAAGATGGATCCTGCGCTTGACCGGGCCGCGCACAAGAGCGGGCTCGATGCCGCGATGCTGGTAGCCCAGCGAAATTTCGAGATGGTAGACATTTTCCCCGTGGCATTGAAAGCGGAAATGCCCCGGTTCTATGATCCCCGCATGCACGGGACCGACGGCGACCTCGTGGATCTCGGCCCCGCGCACCTGGAAATAATCAGTCCCGCCTGCGGAGTCGGGGCTCGCTTCAAAGAGGGGCGCATCCTTCCGATAG
>CAZLHW010000564.1:2338-2730 GCA_964559085.1 uncultured Acidobacteriota bacterium
ACGGCGTACAGACAAACGCCGTGTGACGCCGGCTGCCCGAAGAAGGCGACAAGGCGCGATCCGCTGGCTACTCCGGCGATGACGGTCTCGCGAAACTCCTTGATTCCCATCCGGGGGATGTCGGCGGCGGGAACCGCTTCGGCATTTCGGATTTTATACGACAACGTTCCGGTCATTATAGGACCCCCAGTACGGCGGCTGCCTGTTCCAATATTTTCCTCAGGGGCGCAGGCATCCAGAGGCCGAGGAGAAACAGGATCGCCAGCGGGCCGAAGGCAAGGACTCGATCGACGATTCCCGCATGTTCTTTTTCCACCACCGGAGCGCTCTCTCCCCATGCCATGCCGACGATATGCCCGATCATGCCGACAAAAATGACGCTGCCTCCATCC
>CAZLHW010000565.1:0-2729 GCA_964559085.1 uncultured Acidobacteriota bacterium
ACGCGAGGGGGATGTATTTGCCGATTCGGAAAAGATCATCGTGTACCTGGTGCCTTCCATCAATGTGGTGAAAGGAAATCCTCTTGGCATTCGCACGCTGCAAGACCTCACCAAGCCCGGCATCAGGGTGGCGATCGCAAATCCTGAAGGAGTATGCGTCGGAGCGTATGCAGTCGAGATAATCGAAAAAAACTTTTCCGCCGCCCAGAAAGGGGCCTTTCAATCCAATCTTGTAAATTACACAGAATCCTGCGAAAAAACAGCTTCAGTTATTTCTCTGAAAATGGCCGATGCCGTGATCGGCTGGAGCGTTTTTGAACACTGGGATCCGGAGAGAATAGAGACTGTGCGGCTGCCGGCAAGCCAGATCCCGCGGATCGGCTACATACCCATTGCCATTTCCAAATTTACCAGGAACCGCGAAGCGGCCCGGCGTTTCATCGATTTCATAGCCGGCCCGGAAGGCCGCAAGATCTTTGCCCGATACAAATATTTCACTTCCGCCCAGGAAGCGATGGATTATATCGGTGCAAACAAACCTGTCGGCGGTGAATATACCGTGCCCGCATACTGGATAAAAAAGTAACGGAACAGACGAGCTGCCGATGAACCTGCGCCGCACAACGATAATTGCATCCCTTCTGGTATTGGCTCTATACGGAGGGCTGACTGTTTCGCTCTGCTGGTTTTTAAAGCTGCCGGTGCTGCACGATACGCTCACCTCGTCGCGCACACTCTTTTCGATCCGGATTTCCCTGGTTGCGGCCACCACCGCGGCATTTCTGGCGATCGTGCTGGCCATACCGGCCGCCTATGCCCTGTCCCGCTATCGTTTCCGCTTTCGAGAGCTTGTGGACACGATACTTGAATTCCCGATCATCGTTTCCCCGGCGGCCCTGGGCGCCATCCTTTTAATCTTCTTCAACAATCCTCTCGGCGAGTGGATTCAGGCGCAGGGAATGCGAGTTGTGTTCACCTTTGCAGGCATAGTCCTTGCCCAGTTTGTGACGATCCTGGGCGTTGCCGGGCGTTTGTTGAAGACGGCATTTGAAGAAGTCCCTTCCGAATTGGAAACTGTTGCAAGGTCTTTGGGCGCAACCCCTCGGCACGCCTTTTTTACCGTGACCCTGCCGCTGGCGCGCCGGGGACTTCTGGCAGCTTTCATCCTGTCATGGGCAAAGGCGCTCGGCGAGTTCGGCGCAACGATCATGGTCGCCGGTACGATGGCCATGCGAACCGAAACGCTGCCGATTGCCATTTATATGCATCTGGCCAGCGCCGACATCGAGGGCACGGTGGCATTGATTCTTGTGCTTGTTGGAACGGGATTGACGGCTCTGTCCCTGTCCCGATGGCTGCTTGGGAGGGTCACGCATGCTTAAGGTGGAATCCCTCAGCGCCGAGGCCGGCAACTTTCAGCTCCGAAACATTGATTTGAATGTGAAAGAGGGCGAATGTCATGCCGTGTTGGGCCCGTCCGGTTCCGGAAAATCAACGTTGCTTCATACCATCCTCGGCATGCTGCCCTCAAGCGGGGGATGCATTCGGCTTGGGGGAGCCGATATCACCCGCCAACCGATTGAGCGCCGCGGCCTCGGATATCTTCCACAGCAGATCGGGCTTTTCCCTCATTTGACGGTGCTTGGAAATATTACCTACAGTGCTCGCGCCCGAAGAGTGCCCGCAGCGAGATTTCAGCCGCTATTGGACAGACTTGTTGAAGCGACGGGCATAGGAGAACTGCTTTCGAGATATCCGAATACGCTTTCAGGCGGCGAGCGTCAGCGTGTCGCACTGGTGCGCGCTCTTGCCAGCCAACCGCGCATGGTTCTGCTCGACGAACCTTTTACAGCTCTGAATGAGTCCTTGCGGCGCGAATTGTGGTGGCTTATGCGGGAACTGCAGACCCGGCATGGTCTCACGGTGCTTCTTGTGACGCATAATCTGACGGAAGCTTATTTTTTAGCCGATACGATCAGCATCTTAATGGACGGCAGCATCAAACAGACAGGCCATAAAGCGGAAGTGTACAGCCGCCCGGCCACAAAAGCGGTCGCCCGTTTTCTTGGGATAAGCAATTTGTGGGAAGGAACTGTTGCTGGCTGCGACAACGATTCGTTGTTAATCAATTGTCCAACGATAGGCTTGACGGCATGCTTCCCCCGCCCGGCCGTGGCCCCGGCTTTATCAACAGCAGTGACCGTGGGCATTCTTGCGGAACATGTAAATCTTAGAGATGCGGCGCACCCCCCCAAACCCAATGAGCACCTGCTGACCGGCCGGATCCGACTTCTTGATTTCAGGGGAAGGTGGCTTATCCAGTTTCATCATGAATCATCGCCGCTTGTGCTGGAACTCCATGCAGCCCAGCGGACGGTCGAGGCCTTCGGACTGGCGAACGCACAGACCGGAGTTACAGTTGGACTCCCCAGGAGCGCGCTTTTTTGGATGCCTCCTGACGTGTAAACAGAAGATTTTTGAGGTTGCCCAATGATAACAATTCTTGTTCGGGGAAGCGGCGATGTCGGTTCCGCGGTGGCGCATACGCTCTTCGGAGCCGGATATGCCGTTTTCCTTCATGATTCGGCGCAACCGGCGGCGACTCGACGCAAAATGGCTTTCTGCGATGCGATCTTCGACGGCGTTGCGGTGCTGGAGGGGGTGAAAGCTTGTTATTTCAACGACGTTTCCGAAATTATGGCGCATTTGGCTTTGCACGATCTGATACC
>CAZLHW010000566.1:0-2724 GCA_964559085.1 uncultured Acidobacteriota bacterium
CCCTCTACAGATCCCGCCCGCCCCCTAGGCTCACGACCTTTTTATCCGGGCATCCGAGATATACATCCACGATATCGGCGCCCATCGCTTGAACCATGGCGGCTGATTCCGCCATGCGCGCCGGGTCGGAGCCAAATATCTGTATGGCAATAGGACGTTCCGCTTCCACAAAGCGGGTGAGTTGTTCGCTCCTGGCCTGTTTCCGCGTCATTCCTTCAGTACTGACCAATTCTGAGACGACAAGGCCGCATCCACCGAGCTTCTTGATTGCCTGGCGGAACAGCGAGTCCGTATGTCCTGCGATGGGAGCGAGAACAATAGGCGGATTAATGACTATATCCCGGATCTTAAACATGCGCCCCAATTATATCAGTGCTAGAATAAAAAACATTTCGCGTTTCTCCTTTGCGCGAGAAACGGGATCGCGAAACGGGAAACCTTATGACGAATTATCCACCGGGGCAGGGAAAATCAGGGCCGGATCTGATGCGGCTGTGGCGCGACTATCTGGAGCAGTATGCGGACAGCGAAGGAGACATAGAACGGCAAAGCATTGTTGCGGCCTATCATGCGGTTGAGATTCTAACCCTTTTATCCAGAATCCTTGATAAGACCGATCGCTATAAGCCGCTGATTGATCAGCGCTTTTCCTTATTCCAGGAAGGCAGTCGGCGGGCCGAAGCCTTTCTCGATTGCGTAATTAATGCAACGTTTTCCATTTACAACTGCCTGAATACCCTCAGCCATCAACTTACAGAGGGGAATTCGCAGGCCGCCGGCTTGATCCGGGAAGTGGACGAACTGGTTCATAAAAGCGTTGAATCCGAGGATCCCGTTGCACGTTCTGCCGCCGCTTTACGCGCCGGTTTCCCGCTTCTCGGGCTCGTCAACATCGCCCTGGACTCTGATCAAACGATGACGGGCGTGATCCGGCAAATCGAGCAGCGATTTTCGGCGGGCGCACAAGCATCCTCCTCCAGCTGGGAACACTTGTTGAACGCCCTCTACCGGATTGTCGAAATGATGCAGGCGTTCTGCCTGTTGATGGATCCGGATCTAAAAGAGCGCGTAAATGAGATCGCCGCTCGCTTCAAGGAAGAGGACCAGCCCAAAGAACTTCGCTTTAAATTGCGCAATGGCTTTTGCCGCTTCTTCGAATTGGGCCATCTTGCGGCAAATCAGGTAGATTCAATACTGTCGGTCGAATAAAGACGGGCTTTTTGCGATTGTTCGCGTGCTTTGTGATTTAGCGGCGAATTCAGATTGACCGCTAAGGCGCAAAGCACGCGAAGAAAAGCATAAATAAATACTGCTATATATTCTGCTTCTTACTTTGCAGCGGCATCAAATCGCTTTGCCACGACAGCCCAATCGATGGCTTTGAAGAAAGCCTCAATGTAATCGGCGCGCTTCAGTCCATAATCAATCATGAAGGCGTGCTCAAAAACGTCCATTATTAACAGGGGGGCTGTTCCGGCGAGGTGTCCCGTATCGTGTTCATTAATCCAGGTGTTTAGCAGTTTATTGCCGACCGCGTCGTAATAGAGGATCGTCCATCCGATACCGCGCATGGCTCCGACGGCCTTGAATTGCTTGGCGCAATTCTCAAGAGAACCGAACTCCTCGGCTATCTTCTTGAAGAGCCGGGCATTTGCATCCGGCGCAACCCCGCCTTTGGCCATGTTTTCAAAATAGAGCTCGTGCAGCCTCATTCCGTCAAACTCCCAACCGAAGCGCCGCTTCAGCTCCGCGAATTGCGGCGTGCCCGCCTTTCCCTGCTTGTCGAGCTCTGCAAGTTCGTCCATCAGCTTGTTGGTATTGGTGACATAGCCGTTATAGAGGGTGAAGTGGTTGGTCAGCAATTGATTGCTGAATCCTTCCGTCCCCAAAAGTTTTTCGAAATTCATTGCCTGATACGTCATGGAATCCCCTCCTTATTGCAACATTCAGCCCAATTGAAAGCACACTAGGCAATTTCTACCCAAATCCGTTTGGATGAAGTTTAAATGAAACCTTGGTCTTCGACCAGCCCCCGTCCGAGAATTCCGGGCTTTCAACGCTTTATTTCCCCGAATAGCAAACAGAGCACGGCTTTAGATACCCGTGGCTCTATTTGCTTAAAAAATCTCCGCCTTTTTGGATTCCGATACCGGCACCGGTTGGAAAGCCTATTCTTAAACCTTGAACCTGCCGCCGGAAAGGAATAGTCTTCATCTTCCAGTGCTCGGGTGGCAATGGAGACGAACATGACAGACATTAAACTTTCTGATCGCGCCAGGAATACTCCGCCTTCCCCTATCCGGAAGCTGGCGCATTTGGCAAGTAAAGCCAAGAAGTCCGGGATCCGTGTTTTTCATCTGAATATCGGCCAGCCGGATATTGAATCCCCGAAAGAGTTTTTTGAAGGTCTGCGCCTGTTCAAGCAGCCCGTTGTCGCCTATGAGCAATCTCAGGGCAACGAAGGGTTATGTATTGCCTGGTCCAAGTACATTAATAAAACTCTGCAGCTCCACACAACCCCGGAACAGTTTCTGATCACCATGGGCGCGAGCGAAGCGCTGATATTTCTGTTCAATACCTGCTGCGATCCGGGGGACGAAATTATCATTTTCGACCCGACCTATGCCAATTACCTGGGCTTTGCTTCCATCGCCGGGGTTCGCCTCGTGCCGGTCCTCAGCAACATGGATAACAATTTTGCCATCCCGGCGCGCGGCGAAATTG
>CAZLHW010000567.1:0-2722 GCA_964559085.1 uncultured Acidobacteriota bacterium
CGCGCGCCTTCGGTGCTCATGGCGCCGACAATTCGCACAATCTTGGCGGCGCTCACCATGCCGGCAAACGGCACAATGTTGCATTAAGCGGCTCCGGCATGCACGCAGCGCGGACTGTTTTGCATTGCGCTTTCAGCGCCAGATTGCTTCGCCCATACCTGGCAAGGGCGAAAGAGAATGTATTACCTCCAGGCCACTGATTTTTCGGCGGCAGAAAAGCTTAAGTCAGATGGGGGGCCAGCCGCTCCAGGAGCGCTTCTTTTGACATCGCCCCCACCAGCGTTTCCACAGCCTGTCCGTTCTTAAAAAGAATCATCGTTGGAATGCTGCGGATGTTGAAGCGGCCCGCAGTAGTGGGATTCTGGTCCACATTTACTTTTACGAGCTTGACATGTCCGGCCTTTTCGCGGGCCAGAGCCTCCAGAGCCGGCGCTGTCATGCGGCAGGGGGCGCACCACTCCGCCCAGAAATCAACCAGGACCGGCATGGATATGTCCAGCTCCTTGCGGAAGCTGATATCCGTGCCGTTGACAATCCACGGCAGGGAGCTTTTGCATCTGCCGCAGACAGGCGCTTGATCGGGCGCCGCAGGTTTCAGGCGATTGCTGACGCCGCATTGAGAACATGCAACAACAGATTCTTCCATAGGATATCCTTTCCGATTCAAAACACGCCGGATGGAAATGCCGAAGGAGTCCTGTCAACCTTTCAGCAGGTTCCGTGCAAGAAAGACCACGTTGGCCGGACGCTCTGCCAGCCGCCTCATGAAATAAGAATACCAGCGCCGCCCGAAGGGAATGTAGATGCGAACGTTGTACCCCTCCCTTGCCAGCCGGAGCTGGAGCTCGCGCCGGATTCCGTACAGCATCTGGAATTCAAAGCGATCTTTGGGTATGCCTTGCAGGCGTGCAAAATCCTTGGTCGCGGCGATGATGGATTCGTCATGCGTGGCGATTGCATGATAAAGCTTGCTTGCCAGGAGAATTTTCATCAGCTTTAGGAAATTGGCGTCCGTGTCCTTTTTCTTCCGATATGCAACGCTTTCCGGCTCAAGGTAAGCGCCTTTGACAAGACGGATACGGATGCCGTGTCGCAGAAGCCGTGCTATGTCCTGCTCGCTGCGATAAAGATAGGCTTGAATCACCGCGCCCACATTCCCGAGCTTCTCGTGGACATCCACAACCATATCCAGCGTGCGCTGTGTATAAGAGCTGTCCTCCATATCCACGCGGACAAAATTGCCCGTTTCCTGCGCGCGTCCGGCTATTGCCAAAAGATTGCGTCGGGCGAGATCCTCATCCGCCGCAAGCCCCAGCTGCGTTAGTTTGACCGATACATTGCAGTTCACTTTCTCGCTGCGGATAGTGTCGAAAATGCCCGCTATTTCCCGGCATGTGTTGACGGCATCATCCCGGGTAAGCGTATTTTCCCCAAGCAGATCCAGGGTCCCGGTGATGTTCTGTGCATTTGCGAGACGAACGGCCCGAATGGCGTCCTCGAGGCTTTCGCCCGCGACGAAACGCGCGGCGGCTTTTTGAAAAAAGCCGAGCTTCATCGCGTGATTTTTGAAATGTTCCTGTTTCGCGAGGAAAAGAAGCAGGGCCCGCATTGCGTGTATCCTCCGCGGCAGGCAGCCGCGCGCAAATAGCTCCTATCCCATTGTACCAGACCGGGCGCGTGTCCAAATATTCGTCTGAATGTTGACTGAGAATGGGCAACTGACTAATATCGAACTGAAATGATTATGCCACTTTTCGCGCTGCCCAATGTTGTGCTGTTTCCCAAGACTCCGATGCCTCTCTACATTTTCGAGGAGCGATACCGAATCATGGTCCGGGAAGCCATCGCCGGAAGCGGCGAGTTGGTCATTGCGCTTCTGCGCGGCGGGACCGAATCCGGGCATGCCGGCCTTGCCGCCGTGCATGATATCGCCTGCCTTGGAAAGATCGAAACCTACGAGGAACTCGAGGACGGCAAATACAATATTGTTGTGGTTGGCGTTCATCGCGTGCGAATTCTGAGCGAAGTGCGGCATTCTCCGTACCGGCTGGTCGAGGTGGAAAAGATCGAGGAGGAAGTCTGCAACGAAAAATCCGCCTACATAATGGATCGCCATAATCGTCTTGGGGAACTTTTTGCCAGATTCACCGAACTGGCGACCGGGGCGAAGCAACACGCTATAGATCTGATGCCCCAGCTGGATTTTGAATCCCTGGTCAATATGGTGGCCATGACCTTGAACCTTGCGATCGAGCAGAAGCAGGCGCTGCTGGAACTCAACGATGCCTCTCAGCGATGCGATATGCTGATACCCGTTCTCCAGCAGCAGCTCGATACGCTGATACTTGTGCGCCGGTTCGAACATATCAAGCCTGAGAATCCTCATTTGAATTAGCTCGAATCCGCGACCGCATTGCGGGATTCAGGAGGTTCCCCAGACAGTGGCCCGCAAACCAAGTCCCACGAAGGGTCTCTATCCCGCCTATCCCTCCGTCCCGATCACGGACATACGGGATATGTTCCTCAAAAGCACCGCAAAGTATACAAACAGGATCGCTCTGCAGTCGAAAAAAGCCGGCCGCTGGATTCCGATCACCTATGGGGAATTGCGATCGGAAACCGAAATCGTCGCCTGCGGGCTCGCGGCATCCGGACTGCAGCCGGCGGCCGGCAAACTGGCCATTGTCGGACATAACAGGCCGGAATGGGCTGTCAGCTTCCG
>CAZLHW010000568.1:0-2722 GCA_964559085.1 uncultured Acidobacteriota bacterium
CTCCGGGCAGGTCTCGCTCAAAATCGTAAACCCAGTTGGTGGAATCCTCCCATTTGCCGCTCCCTTTGATCGGACAATTGATGATAAACGGCTGCAGCCGGTCGCGCGGATCGCCCATGGGCGTCATCGCCTCCGAAAAGCGCACCCGGACTTGGCGCACATTCTTGGCAAAACCCTCAGGATTGAAAAAAATTATCTCCGCCGGGTTGGAGTGCGCCTCGACAACCAGGCAAGAAATCAGGCAGACAACGGCTGAAACAGGCCAGCGCATTTTCATCTTTCCCCCTTTGTGAAAATAGCAGGAGAAACCGGCAGGATCGCCCGTTCCGGATTCGCCCGGTCTGTACGACTTATGAAGATTGCTTTTTAAAAATATACTCGGAATTTATACAGGCGCATGCTGTTTTTTGAAAGTTTCCATTATCATAAAAAATGTTTGCAGGAGGGATTTGTGTATGGATTTTGATTGGATGAGGGCAATACCCGGAGCCGTGACAGTATGCAACCTTGAAGGCATCATCGTAGCCATGAACGAGATGGCGGCAGAATCGTATAGCAAATACGGAGGCAAAGACCTCATTGGAAATAGCCTGATGGACTGCCATCCGGAGCCGTCGCGCGGCAAGCTGAAGCGGCTCCTGCAAACGGGCGAGCGCAACGTGTATACGATCGAAAAAAACGGCATCCGAAAACTGATTTACCAGGCCCCCTGGTTCGTGGACACCCATCGATGCGGCCTTGTGGAGATCTCCCTGGAAATCCCCCGGGACATACCCCATTTCATCCGCTAAACTGGGGGTCGCACATGCAAACGGAGACCCTAGATGCCGGAGTCAGCCAGCTCAAATTTCATCCTCGACGCCGTTCGCGCCGACCTTGCGGAGGGACGGTTTAAAAAAGTGGTCACCCGCTTCCCGCCCGAACCCAACGGGTACCTGCACATCGGCCATGCCAAAGCGATTTGCATCGATTTCGGGACAGCCATCGAATTCGGCGGAGTTTGCCATCTGCGCTTCGATGACACCAACCCGACCAAGGAAGACCAGGAATACATCGATTCCATAAAGGAAAATGTACGCTGGCTGGGCTTCGATTGGGGACCGCATCTTTATTATGCCTCCGACTATTTCCAGCAAATGTACGATTACGCTATCCAGCTGATTAAAGCCGGCAAGGCTTATGTCGATGACCTGACGGCCGATCAGATTCGCCAAAACCGGGGGACGCTGACCGAACCGGGACAGCCAAGCCCCTATCGCAATCGCAGCGTTGAAGAAAATCTGGATCTGTTCCAGAGAATGCAGGCCGGAGAATTCCCGGACGGATCCCGCGTTCTGCGCGCCAAAATCGATATGGCCTCGCCCAACTTGAATATGCGGGATCCGGTAATGTATCGCATCCTCGCAGTGCCACACCATCGCACCGGAGACCGCTGGAAAATCTATCCGATGTACGATTGGGCACATGGGCTGGAAGATTCCATCGAGGGCGTCAGCCATTCGCTGTGCTCGCTGGAATTCGAGGATCATCGCCCTCTCTACGATTGGTTTTTGGAACAGCTGGGGGTTCATCACCCGCGGCAGATCGAATTTGCGCGTCTGGCAATCAACTACATGCTCATGAGTAAACGCAAATTGCTGAAGCTGGTCGAGGAAAAGCTGGTAAACGGCTGGGATGATCCGCGGCTTCCGACTCTCGCCGGATTGCGGCGCCGCGGGTTCACTCCTGAAGCAATTCGTAATTTTTGCGACCGCATCGGCGTCGCAAGAGCGAACAGCGTCGTCGATTATGCTCTGCTGGAACACTGCCTCCGCGAGGACCTCAACAGGCGCGCGCCGCGCACCATGGCCGTACTGCGGCCCCTCAAAGTGGTGCTGACCAACTATCCCGAGGGGAAGGTCGAAGAGCTGGAAGCAGACATCAATCCCGAAAATCCGGCAGCCGGCAAACGCAAGATTCCCTTCAGTCGCGAGCTCTGGATCGAGCAAGAGGATTTTCGCGAGGATCCTCCCAAAAAGTTTTTCCGTCTCGCCCCCGGCCGCGAGATACGGCTCAAATATGCTTATTACATAACCTGCATCAACGTTATTAAAAACGCCGATGGTGTAATTACCGAATTGCACTGCACCTATGACCCGGAAACCCGGGGAGGCTGGTCCAAAGACGGCCGCAAGGTAAAGGGGACCTCCCATTGGGTCTCAGCCGCGCATGCCAGCCCTGCGGAATTCAGGCTCTACGACCATCTTTTTACGGTGCCGAATCCGGATGAAGGCGAAGGATACCTGGCAAATCTAAATCCAAAATCGCTGGAAAAGGTCTCCGGATGGATCGAGTCCACAATGAAACAAGCTCCTGTCGGCAGCCATTTTCAGTTTGAGCGACAGGGATATTTCTGCGTAGATCCGGATTCAACTCAGGAAAAAATGGTGTTCAACCGTAGCGTATCCCTTAAGGATTCCTGGGCCAAAATCGAGGCTCCATAACAGAACAAATCTAAACTACTGGAATTCTGAGCTTTGCCCGATATGAAATGGGTAGCGTGCAGTTTCCGAGCCTTTTAGTTGGATTCGGCGCGACATTATTGTCTCTTTGTGTTAGCTTGGTCTGAACAAGCACGATAGTATGCGACCTCGAAGCAATTGAGAAGCTCCCATGGCAGATCCCGACGAACCCGATGAACTGCAAAATCCCGGTCCAGCCACGGTTGAAGGAGTCGGCAAAG
>CAZLHW010000569.1:0-2717 GCA_964559085.1 uncultured Acidobacteriota bacterium
TCCGATAAGGCATGATCTCTACGGTATTCCGGAGGCAGAGAGATTCCCTCATCGTAGAAATAATTTAATCGAATTCCCCCCCACGACAATACGCATGGCAAAAAACAATGTTGGTGTGGCCGGAGGCGGGTATTTAAGATTCCTGCCTTACAAATTTACCCGATGGGCAATCAGGCAGGTGAACGAAAAAGAACGTCAACCTGCCATGGTTTATTTTCATCCCTGGGAGATTGATCCAGGGCAGCCAAGAATTGCGGCTCCTCTTCGTTCAAGAGTAAGGCACTATACAAATCTCGGCGGGATGAAAGAAAAAATTGAGCGATTGCTCGAGGATTTCCAATTTTCCACTGTTTCAGATGTCTGTAAAGCTTTGCCGCACATTTCTTCTTTTGTCTAGTCCGGTGGGAGATCCCCTCTGATCTGCCAGGGATACTTGCTTTTTTGCGTAATCCAAAAATTCTTCGGTAAACCTCGATCCTTCAAAGAAGTTTGATAATTTGATTGACCGCCATTCCCAACGTTACTATACTTAATCGTCCCTTACCCAAGTATCTTCCCTCGACCTGTGTTTGGACAGGTTGACAATTAGCAAAACAAGACCGGGCACATAGTTTTTTGGCAATATTTGTGCAGCAGCTGTCGATGAGGATTATGTAACAGTTCCAATTAGATGAACAATCGGGTCTATGTGGCGTTATCTTGCATTGCGTAAGCTTGGTGCAGTTTTTTTCGAGACACTGATGCTCGTGTGCTGTGTCCTCGCGGCTTACTTCATCCGCCTGCATGAACTCCCCCAAGGTTTCACGGACCGGAATTACATCATCTTAAAAGCCCTGCTCATGGCGGTCGTTTTCCAGCTCTCGCTGCACTTGAATGATATCTACAGCTTTCGCGGATCCCGCATATCCAAGGAATATGCCGCGCGATTCTGCTACGCTCTGACTTTCGCCACCGTGGTTCAGTGCTTCATTTTCTATCTGTTGCCGTCGTTGACCATCGGACGCGGTGTTTTCTTCATCGCCATTATTCTCAGCGCTCTTTTCCTGGTTCTGTGGCATACCTTTTTACGCCTTTATCTTGGAGCGCGTAATCCACATACCAACTTATTGGTTCTCGGAACCGGAAATCTTGCCAGAGAAACGGTTAAGGAAATTCTGGCTCACCCCGAACTGGGAATTAAGGTCCTCGGTTTCGTGGATGATAATCCGCAGCTGGTTGGAGTCTCAATCGTAAATCCCAAGGTGATCGGCCTTTATCAGGATTTGCCGAAGATTATGGCAGAGCACAGGGTCGATCGCATCGTGGTTGGATTGCAGGACCGCCGCGGCAAGCTTCCCATCAAGGAACTCCTCGATTTCAAGACGAAGGGCGTTGCAATAGAAGACGCAACCACGTTTTATGAACGCATCGCTGGTAAAATCCCCATAGAAAACCTCAAACCCAGCTGGATGGTGTTCAACTCGGGATTCGGAGTCACCAAACGCGCATTGCTGGAAAAACGCATTCTTTCAATTGTGGTTTCCTTTATACTCCTTGTTTTGTGTCTGCCCATTATGCTGTTGCTGGCAGTGCTCATCAAGCTGGACTCCAAAGGCCCAGTTTTCTACAAACAGGAGCGCGTTGGCCAAGATGGAAAGCCGTTTATGCTTATTAAGTTCCGCTCCATGTTCGAAAACGCAGAGAGCGGGACCGGTCCTGTCTGGGCGAAAGAAGGAGATGATCGGATTACGCGCATCGGACGCATCATGCGCCGGACCCGCTTGGATGAACTGCCGCAGTTTATTAACGTTTTGCGTGGGGATATGAGTATGGTAGGCCCTCGTCCGGAACGTCCCCACTTTGTCCAGCAGCTCTCGGAGTCCATCCCCTTTTACATGCTGCGCCATGTTGTGAAGCCCGGCATAACCGGTTGGGCCCAGATCAACTATGGCTACGCCAATACCCTTGACCACACTGTAGAGAAACTTCAATATGACCTGTTCTATATTAAGAATATGTCGTGGGTTCTGGATTCGCTGATTATTCTCGAAACTATTAAAACTGTGCTGGTACGCAAGGGATCTTAAAGACAGGTGGTAGTCATTAGTCCGCAGTCGGTAGTAGAAATCTCCGCAAAAAAGATTGTCATTGAATTTCATGAAATCCTGTTGCGTATAACTTGAGATCCGCAACGGGGTTTTTTCGTTTTTGGTGACGATTGATATTTTATTCAGTCGTCCCTGCGACACTCGCGGTGGTACTGCTGCATAATCCTCGGCACGCCGTGCCGGGATAACCTAAGGACGTCCCTGACGGGGTGCACAAGGGCTCGCTTGTTTAGCCACCCGCTTTCTGTATATTTTTCGGGAAAATCGAATATGTTTTATATACATGTTCTAAGTGCTTTATTATCAGTTGATTGAGCAATGCCAGCCTAGTTCGTCAGCGGCATTCCTGTAATCCGCATATTTTTTAGGTTTTCTCCCATCCGTAATTTGGCGGATCTAAGTCCTTTAAATACATGGGAATATAAGATTCAGTCGGCGATCTGCCGATTTGGCATGGCGCGTGCTCTGGAGAATGGCGTGAGAAGGTGAAATGAAAGCCACAAAGAATCCGAGGAGGAAAGAAATCATGTCACAGACATTATCGAAAACCGATGGGCTTAACGTGCTGGTTGTAGATGATGAGGTTGTCCTTTGCCAAACAGTCCCAAACCAGGCAGCACATGCCGCGTG
>CAZLHW010000570.1:0-2713 GCA_964559085.1 uncultured Acidobacteriota bacterium
GGCATCTTCTCCCGGAAGGGTTCTGGATCCGGATTCCTTGAGCTTTCGGGCCTTTTCTCTGAAATCCTTCAGACCTTCCCCAAGAGTACCGGCAAAGGAATCCTCTTCCTGCCTGATGACGCGGGCGATAGTATCCCTGGAGGGAACAAGATCCGGATAAGCGTGCTTCATCATTTCAACGACTTTGCCGGCAATTCTGTAGATAAAGGGTTCTTCGATTCCCAACCGCTTTCCATGAACCATGGCGCGCCGCAGAATTTTTCTGAGCACATAGCCGCGCTTATCGTTTCCGGGATATTGCCCGTCGCCGACCACAAAGGTCGCCGCGCGGGCGTGGTCGGCGATAATACGCATGGAGACATCGTCGTTCGGGCTGCTTCCATAATCGGTGCCGCACAAGCCGGCTATTTCCTGAAGCAGGGGTTGAAACAGATCCGTGTCATAATTGGAGGCCTTGTTTTGAAGAACTGTAGTGATGCGTTCCAACCCCATGCCGGTATCAATCGAGGGCGAAGGAAGCGGGTGCATGGTGTTGTCGGCGTCTCGGTTATATTGCATGAAAACCAGATTCCAGACTTCGACCCAGCGGCCGCAGGAACAGGTCAGATCGCAGTCTCCATGTCCGGGAATCGGGCTGCTCTGAAAATCATAATGCATTTCGGAACATGGCCCGCAGGGTCCCGTATCGCCCATGGCCCAGAAATTGTCTTTTTCTCCCAGACGCACAATCTTGCTTTCCGGTATACCCTCCTGCTTATGCCAGATTTCCCAGGCTTCGTCATCTTCGCGGAATACTGTAATCCAGATTCTGTCGGGATCGAGGCCGTAGCGCTTTGTCAACAATTCCCATGCAAAAAGGATGGCATCCTTTTTGAAATAATCGCCGAAGGAAAAATTGCCCAGCATTTCAAAAAAGGTATGATGTCGGTTTGAATGGCCGACATCCTTGAAATCGTTGTGCTTTCCGCTGACGCGCATGCATTTTTGGCTGGTCGCAGCGCGCTTATAGGGGCGAACCTCGTTGCCGAGAAAGACATCCTTGAACTGGTTCATTCCCGCATTTGTGAATAAAAGCGTGGGGTCGTTGAAGGGAATCAGAGAGGAGCTGGCGACAACTTTATGGCCTCCTTCTTCAAAGAACTTAAGAAAGGTTTCGCGGATTTGATTGCTGCTTGTCAATTCAATCTCCTGTCTCAAATGGCTGCAAGGCGGATGCAGGAATCAGTTTTCTTAGCGCGCCGAATATCTGCTCATCGTCAAAGCCGCGCTGATGCAGGTGACGGATGAGTTTCCGAATGCCCTTGGGATCCAACGGCAAGCCGCTCCGGCTGCAGCGCTTCCGTATGTATTCCAGAATAAAGTCCGGTTGCTCCTGGGTTTCGCGTCGAATGCGATCCAGCGCGTTTTCGATTACGGCTTCGCAGACCTGCCGGCGAATCAATGCGTCTTGAACCTTTGCAGGACTCCATCCCTGCTGCCGGATTCTTTGGAGAGCGAAATTATACGCGTAATCGGCATCATTGAGAAGATTCAGCTGCTCTAAACGGTTGAGGACAGAGTCCACCTGAGCATCTTCCGCAAATGGGGCAAGCCTGCGTTTCATCTCGGCGCGGCTGTAGGAACGCCGGGCCAAAAGCGCGCCGGCTTTTCGCATCAATAGGTGTGGATTCCGAGCATCCATGTTTTCTTTTCGATCGGGATGGAACTCCCGTCCTTTTCCAAGAATACCATTGCAAGCCGGAATGCGCCCAATCAGGAATGCAAAAGCCGGTTTCCGATAAAGTTTTACCGCACGATGTCCTGCTCCATGGATTCTATGGCCGCATCCTTTGTGGTATAGATGCCTTGAACGCGGAGTTTGAACTCCTCCGGATTTGTGGCATAGATAAGGGCGTCTTCAAGCGTAATGCGGCCTGCCTTATAGTGCTCATAGATGGATTGATCAAAGGTCTGCATGCCGTACTGTGAGGTCCCCGCCGCGATGGCTTCCCTGAGAAGCTTCGTCTTGTCGGGATCGACAATACATCCCCTGATATAGTTGGTGGTTCGCATGATTTCTATTGCAGGAACCCGCCCGGGTGCATCCGATCTTCGCATCAGGCGCATGGAAATGACGGCCCGAAGAACCATGGATAATTGCAGTCTTATCTGCCTCTGCTGATGAATAGGGAAGACGGCCGTAATGCGGTTAATGGTTTCAACGGCATCCAGTGTGTGAAGCGTGCTGAGCACGAGATGGCCCGTTTCTGCGGCGACAAGGGCTGTTTCGATTGTCTCTATATCCCGCATTTCCCCGACGAGAATGAAGTCCGGCTCCTGCCGAAGGGAGCTGCGCAGGGCGGCAGCAAAGCTCTGCGCGTCCATGCCGACTTCGCGCTGACTTACAATGCTCATGCGATCGGTGTACAAAAATTCGATAGGGTCTTCGATGGTGATGATATGCCGCATCGAGTGCTCGTTTATGTAATTGATCATCGAGGCTATCGTGGTCGATTTGCCCGATCCGGTTGTTCCGGTTACAAGAATAAGCCCCCGAGGCTCTCTGGCAATTGTTTCCAGAATTCCCGGAAGGTACAGCTCCTCAAAGCTAAGGATGTTCGTAGGAATCGCGCGAATGGCGACGGAGCCTTGGCCTCTATGCTGAAAACCATTGATACGGAAACGCCCGCCCCCGTTGATGCCGTATCCGATATCAAGTACGCCCGCATCGCGG
>CAZLHW010000571.1:0-341 GCA_964559085.1 uncultured Acidobacteriota bacterium
GAGGGCATCGACCTGCGTCAGGACCCGATGGCCCATCAGAGACTGAAAGAAGCCGCGGAAAAGGCCAAGATCGAGCTCAGCACGCAGCTTGAGACGACGGTGCACCTGCCGTTCATCCCGGCGGCCGCCTCCGGGCCCAAACACCTGCAAATCTCGATCACGCGAAGCAGGTTCGAGTCGCTGTGCGATCCGGTCTTCGAGCGGCTCAAAGGCCCCTGCTACCGTGCGATGGAAGACGCCAAGCTGCGGCCCCAGGACATTGCAGAGGTCCTGTTCGTCGGCGGCACCACGAGAATTGCGAAGGTCGCTCGGAGCGCCCGGGAGATCTTGAACAAGGAGCC
>CAZLHW010000571.1:351-2703 GCA_964559085.1 uncultured Acidobacteriota bacterium
GACGTCACGCCGCTGTCGCTGGGCGTCGAGACGCGCGGCGGCGTCATGACCAAGCTGATCGACCGCAACACGACGATCCCGACCAGCAAGAAAGAAGTCTTCTCGACCGCGGCGGACAGCCAGACGACGGTCGATATTCACGTCCTCCAGGGCGAGCGCGAGTTCGCGCGGGACAACCGCACGCTGGGCCGGTTCCAGCTCACGGACATCCCCCCGGCGCCGCGCGGCATGCCGCAAATCGAGGTCGCCTTCGACATCGACGCCAACGGCATCGTGCACGTCTCGGCGAAGGACCTGGGCACCGGCAAGCAGCAGTCGATCGAAATCAAGTCCAGCTCGGGCCTGTCCGAGGAAGAAATCAAGAAGATGACCCGCGAAGCCGAGGCGCACGCCGAGGAAGACAAGAAACGCCGCCAAGTCATCGACCTGAAGAACCAGGCTGACCAGCTTGTCTACTCGACGGAAAAGATGCTGAAAGAGCACGGCGGCAAGGTCTCCTCCGAAACCCGAGGCAAAATCGAAAGCGCGATGAACAACCTCAAGGAGGCGATCAAGGGCGAGGATGCCTCTGCGATCCGTCGCGCGATCGACAACCTCAACGAGACCAGTCAGGAGCTGGGCAAGGCCCTCTACGAAGAGGCGGCCAAGAAACAGGCGGCCACCGGCGCGCAGGGACACCCCCAACCCGGCCCCGGCGAAGCCGAAGTCAAACGCAAGGGCGGCGAAGACGTCATCGACGCCGAGTTCGAAGCCAAGTAACCGGCGCGCTCTATATATACTCGCAACACGGGCGACGGCGGACAACCATCCGTCGTCGCCCAAACTTCTTTAGGTACATTCTGATGGCTGGTTCGGCAAGACGTTGCATTGCCTTGGCGGGGGGGGTACAATGACCGGGACCGGACAGCGCATTGTTGGTCACAGGTCAGAAGGTGGAGGCAACATGAAGACGGAGATTTCGATACCCAATCCAATTCTTGAGGCCGCCGAACGGGTGGCGCAGGAACTTGGCATGTCTTTGAGCGAGGGCTAGGTCGCCGCCCTGACCGCCTACATGGCAACCTATCAGAAGGGAGACATCACCAAGAAGCTCGATGAGGTCTACGCGAGAGAGGAATCCACATTGGAACCGGGGGTGATCGCGATTCAGATTGCTTCGATAGGTGAAGAAGAGTGGTGATCCAGCGGGGAGAGATCTGGTGGGCGAGTCTTCCTGAACCGGCAGGATCGCAGCCGGGTTACCGCAGGCCTGTGCTTGTGGTTCAATCCGATGACTTCAATCAAAGCCGAATCGCGACCGTGATCGCGCTGGTCATCCCCTCCAATCTCAGGTTGGCCCAAGCTCCAGGCAATGTGTTTCTTCCCCAGAAGTTGACCGGGCTCTCGAAGGATGCGGTCGCCAACGTGTCGCAGATCGTAACCGAGGACAAGAGCTTCCTGACGGATAAGATAGGCGCCCTTGCTCTGAGCGTGATCGAGCAAATCGACAAGGGGTTGCGTTTGGTCCTACACCTGTGATGGCTATGTGGCAACGAGTGACCGGCCGCCGGTCTTCTGACCACTCCCACAGCATAGGAATCCACAACCGAAGCAAGCGACAGGAGGGGCGGCGGCCGGCGTAACCTCGTCCGCGGTCGCAGCGTAACAGTCTATGGCGATCCCCGACGTGGATCGTCGGTTCGATCGATGTGGTTTGTGCTTGGGAGGTCGTGGGATGGGCGGAAAGGGCCTTTTGACGGCGGCGGTTTTGTGCGTGACTGGGTTGGCTTCTTTCGGAGGGGAGACGGAGCCTCCGCCGATCCCGCCGGGCTATGCGAATGAGCTGGCGGTCCTGGCCGCGCTGGCGACGCGCCAGGTCAAGCTGATCGACGGGAAGAACCTTGTCGTACCGGCCGGGGTCGAGGAAAAACTCGGCGTCGAATACGGCCAGGGTGGCGGTCGTCCGCTCTTGCTGGATCTCTATGTTCCCACGGGACGCACGAAAGCGGGCCCCGCCATACTCTTCATCCACGGCGGCGCCGGGAAGAGCGGCAAGCGCGGCGACCTGAAATACTACTGCCTCAAGTTCGCGGAGAAAGGGTATGTCACCGCCACCGCGAGTTACCGCCTGATGCAGGAAGCGCCGTTTCCCGCCGCGGTCGAGGACGTCAAGTGCGCGGTTCGCTGGCTCCGCGCCAATGCCGCGACATACCAGATCGATCCCAATCGCATCGCGGTTTCAGGCAACTCGGCGGGCGGGCACCTGGCCTTGATGGTCGGGTACTCGGACGATCCGTCGCTGGAAGGCGCCGGCGGCAATCCCGGCGTCAGCAGCCGGGATTGCGCTGTGGTCGACTTCTACGGCCGGACCGG
>CAZLHW010000572.1:0-1842 GCA_964559085.1 uncultured Acidobacteriota bacterium
TGTGCCGATGCCGGAAAGCATACGCGGCAAGTATCAGAGCTTTACTGAGGCTGCCCTGACGAATCTGCGTCAGCTTGGTTACAGGGAGCCGTTTACCTCGCTTGAGGACGGTATCGAACGCTGCGTGGATTACTGGAACGGCTGGAAGAGCCTCTTTGCGATCTTGAGTACCCTTTGGCTTCAATGACACACGGCGACATATGCCGCTGGTGGTGATAGACAGCGCAAACCTCATTTTTCAAAAATGGCGCCCCATCTCTAGGCGGAGTCAGGAAGACGATTCACTTGCGCAAAATCCGGGATCCAGAGAGACAGGACTGAATTGCCTTCGCCGAATTCTGCAGCGCTGGTCCGCAATATAAAAAAAGGCCGCTCATTGGAGCAGGCCTGGCTGATATGAACAATATACGTTATGGAGGCCGGCTACTTCCTTCGGCGCCATATTGCAAGACCGATCACGCTGATCCCCGTGCCCATCAGCAGGATGGACGCAGGTTCCGGAGTCGCAACAATCGATATATCGTCCAAATATATGGCTGTCATTTGGCCGAAATTGGCCGTCTCAAAATTCCCCTCGCCGCCGGGATTCATGTTGAGCAGGCGAAACGTAAAAATTATTTTTCCGAGATTGGATACATCGCCGGATAGCGAGGCGAAAATCCAGTCGCCTATTACATGATTATTCGATGGAGATAGGTTTATGCTATATTGCCAAATTATATCGATAAACTGCTGGTCTTGTTTGCCGATCCACACTTCGAGCTTATCAACGCCATAATCGGGTTCGTTCCTGTCGATCGCGTCGAACCGCCACATAAACGACAGCGTCGCGCTCGTATACCCGCTGAAATCAACTTCCTGCCATATCCAAGTATCGGCTGAGCCGTAGGGAGCCAAAGCCCCCATCCGGCTGCCCTCATAGGGGGCGATCGTGCCGCTGCCGCCAAGAGGAGAAGTCAGCGATGGCGTTGACCATACGATTCCGCCGCCGGAAGACCAGTCGGTGGGCACGTTGGATCCGGTGTAGCTTTCAAAACCTCCATTGACAATAAGCTCATTGGCTAAAACCAGAGGAGTTAACGAAAAAAGCAGCAGAGCAAGACCAATCTTGATCTTCATTTTATCCCTCCGCGTTGATTAG
The DNA here is from genome assembly GCA_964559085.1 of uncultured Acidobacteriota bacterium. Classification (GTDB taxonomy): domain Bacteria; phylum Acidobacteriota; class UBA6911; order UBA6911; family UBA6911; genus UBA6911. The sequence continues at coordinate 1,142 of CAZLHW010000572.1, forward strand.
GATTTTAGACATAATCATGCAATTCGTTCTCCAGGTTATACATTTTCTGCTTCATAGCCCGCGAGCCACGAGGGAATCAGTCATAATGCATTGAAAATATGCAAGATCGCCGTGCGCGATTATTTCTCGCATTTGCCGGTTCCTGAAAACCTGCCATTTGCTGGAATGTAAATATAACTGACAGGCACTGAATTGAAATCCTCAGCAGGCTCCGGCGAACTATTGGCGTTTCAACGCATTGTAAACTCACCGTATCTGATCGGGGAATTGTAAGATTCTCCGACACTCAGGCAGACAGAGCCGGATTTGGAAATTTGAAGAAGGGGATAAGAGGTGCTTCCCAGCCAACCACAGCCTATTTGGCAACCGTTGCAAAGAGCGCATTGGCTTCCTCGGGAGACTGTCGGCATTCAAGCAGGGCGTCAAGAATGAGCGGAACTACAATTGTTGCATCCGATTCAATTACAAACATCGGTGTATCCTTTGTCAATTTACCCCAGGTGATCTTTTCGTTTGGAGTCGCTCCCGAATAGGATCCATACGATGTCGTTGAATCGGAAATTTGGCAAAAATATGCCCATGGAGCTACCTCTTCGCGCAAATCGTACTTGATTGACGGAACGACACATATCGGAAAATCGCCGGCGATGCCGCCGCCAATCTGAAAGAAACCAACCCCAACTCCCTTTGCAAGTTCACGG
>CAZLHW010000572.1:1852-2689 GCA_964559085.1 uncultured Acidobacteriota bacterium
ACCATATATTCGATCCCCGATTTCACGATTGAAGCGCAACACTCGCCCGCCTTTACGTAAGAGGCAAAAATATTGCCGAACGTTGAATCCTCGTGCCCTGGAACTACTATCGGCAAATTCATGTCTGCGGCGGCAAGAAGCCAGCACTCATCTGGAGACCCTTTATACAGTTCAGTTCCCAAATCCCGAACCAGTTGATAGAAGTACTCATGCCAAAAATGACGGCGTCCCTCATTGCTTGCCGATTTCCATAAGGGAACAATAATCTTCTCGGCTATGCGGAAGGCTTCATCTTCCGGAATGCTGGTATCCGTCACTCGCCGCATGTGAGCGTTGAAAATGTTGGTGTCATCTTCTTTGCGGAAATACCTGTAATCGGGGAAATCCCGATAGCCATCATGGGCAATGAGCCGAAACAATGATTCCTCCAGATTTGCGCCTGTGACAGAGAGGCCGTGAATTAAGCCCGCCCTGATAGCGGGGGCAAGAGTTATTCCAAGCTGGGCAGATGACATCGCGCCGGCTATGGCCCAAAACATTTTCCCTCCATTGGCAATATGTCGCCAGTACGCAATTAACGATTCACGCACAACTCGCGCATTGAAATTATGGTAGTTTTTGAAGATAAACTCACATGTCGAAAAGTTCATGCAGCGTTGCCTCCGGTTTTTTACGGCATTTTATAGGAATTAAGTGCAACTTTGCATGATTAGTAGCGCGGTGCTCCGCCGGAGGCGGCATGGATTATCAGACCAAAGAGAGAATTCAAGCAAAACATTCTCGATGTTGCCGATCATTACAAAACGTAAAAAAATGGACGGCGGCCGGATGGGTTTA
>CAZLHW010000573.1:0-2687 GCA_964559085.1 uncultured Acidobacteriota bacterium
GGCCTTTCTATTCAGAATTTCTATAAAATTTATAAAAAAGAAGGATATTTGAAATTTTTGCCGAATTAGAGTATATATATTTAAACCTCATTTTGATAAAACGGAAGGTGGGCTGCTAAGATGGAGATTACAGACATTAGAATTCGTAAGGTAGAGGCCGAAGGAAAAATGAAGGCCGTAGTGTCAATCACTTTTGATAATGAGTTTGTTGTGCACGACATCAAGATTATTGAAAGTCAAGGTGGGTTGTTTATTGCAATGCCCAGTCGCAAAACTCCAACGGGAGAGTTCAGGGATATTGCACACCCCATCAACGCTGACGCGAGGAACAAGGTGCAAAATGCCATTCTTGAGAAGTACCAGTCGATGCTCGCTGAAGAAGAAGCCGCAGGTACGATTATCAAGGATTAATCGATACGAATTCTAAAGTTTAGGCACTTATGTCATAATAAGTGCCTTATTTTATTCCGAATTAATCAAAAAACACGATTGAAAACCCTCTGTAAAAATGAGAGAATGATCTAGGATAAGCTCAGTGGGGAGGATCAATTTAAAATGCAGGAGCTGATGACTATCATCCTTGCAGCCGGAGCAGGCACAAGGATGAAATCTTCAATTGCCAAGGTCGCGCACACCGTCTGCGGCAAGCCGCTTTTGTCCTATGTCGTTGATGCGGCATCAGCCGCCGGTTCTTCCCAGATCGTTCTTGTGTTAGGGCATCAAGCCCAACAGGTGAGAGAGATTGCTCCTAAGGACGCCGTCTGTGTGATGCAGGAAAAGCAATTAGGCACCGGACATGCTGTGATGTCAGCCCGAGAGCAGTTGGAGAGCAGGACGGGAACAGTTCTTATCCTTTGCGGCGATACGCCGCTGATCACAGGGCAAACCTTGAAAAAAGCTTATGAGCATCATGTTCAGGAACGTAATGATATAACGGTTCTTACAGCTGTCATGGACGAACCCACAGGATACGGCAGAATTATCAGAGGCTCCGATGGTCGCGTCAGAGCCATTGTAGAGCATAAAGACGCCACAGATGATGAGCGTCTGGTTAGAGAAATCAATTCCGGAATGTACTTCTTCGAGATCCCCGCACTTCTTTCGGCCCTCAACGGCTTAAGTAATCAAAACAGCCAGAACGAATATTATCTCACCGATACCCTCTCCGGAATCCTAAATGCCGGTGGCAGGGCAGGTACTTATGTCATTTCCGACAGCAAGGAAATCATGGGCGTCAATGACAGGTGTCAGCTGGCAGAGGCCGAGAAGTACATCAACAACCGGAACATCACCCTTCATATGAAAAACGGGGTTACCTTTTATCTCCCCGAGACCACTCTTATTCATTCGGACATCACCATCGGCAGGGATACCGTCATTTATCCCGGGTGCGTCCTGGAGAAGGGCACATCTATTGGTGAGGCTTGCGTTATTGGCCCTGATACACGAATTTCCAACAGTATAATTGGTAACCATACGCATATCATGAACTCGGTTGTGACCAATGCCGCAGTTGGTGATGATGAGAAGCTGGGCCCGTTCGCGGTCATAATAGCACCCGGCCTATGAGGGTGAATCGACGTCGGGAGAGCTTCCTGATGCAGCCAAATAAAAACGGGCAGACTTATGTATACTGTATTTAAGATGCAACACAAACAGGTTTAAAGGCGCAAAAGCCTATGGTGTATTTATCTTATTTTTTTGGAGGTTGTTAAGTAGCTATGAATCTTCACGGTAAGGACATCAAGATCTTTGCAGGGAATTCAAACCGGGAGCTTGCAGAGGAAATTGCAGCGAAAATCGGTTTGCCGCTTGGTGCTTCGGTGGTGGGGCATTTCAGCGACGGGGAAACGGCTATCAGCATCAACGAAGTGGTAAGAGGATCGGATGTTTTCATCCTGCAGTCCACCAGTACTCCGGTGAATGACAATCTGATGGAAATGCTCATTCTCATTGATGCCCTGAAAAGAGCATCTGCCGGCAGAATCACTGCTGTTATGCCGTATTTCGGATATGCACGCCAGGACCGCAAGGCTAAGGCCCGTGATCCCATATCGGCCAAGCTGGTAGCCAATCTGATTACCACCGCTGGAGCCGACAGAGTTCTTACCATGGATCTTCATGCCACGCAGCTTCAGGGCTTCTTTGATATTCCTCTTGATCACCTGGTGGGCTCTCCCATCCTGGCTCAGTACTTCTATGAAAAGCTGCATCAGGATCTGGACAACGTGGTGGTGGTGTCACCCGACATCGGCAGCGTAGGCAGATCCAGAAAGTTTGCCGAAAAGCTGGATTGCCCTCTGGCCATTATCGACAAGAGACGTCCCAAGGCCAATGTGTGTGAGATTATGAACATCATCGGCGATGTGAGAGGCAAGCGCGTCATTCTGGTGGACGACCTCATCGACACCGGCGGAACCATCGTCAATGCCGCCAATGCCCTTGTGGATATGGGCGCCACCGAGGTATATGCCTGCTGTACCCATGGTGTGCTGTCGGGCCCTGCTATCGACAGGATACGCACCTCTCCCATCAAGGAGCTGGTTACCCTCAATACCATCCAGATACCCAAGGAGAAGAGAATCAGCAAGATTGTGACCCTTTCGGTGGCCGATGTTTTTGCTGAAGCCATTGAGAGAATATACGGGGATATATCCATATCCACCCTGTTTACGCAGCAATAAGGC
>CAZLHW010000574.1:0-2682 GCA_964559085.1 uncultured Acidobacteriota bacterium
AGCGCCATGGCCATCACCCGGCTCTGTACGTCGCGGAACACTCCCTCGGACGCTCCGCCGCCCTGTCCGGCCTGGAGGTTCAACAGGCTGTGGATGATCTGAAGATTGTTCTTTACGCGGTGATGGATCTCCTTCAGCAGCACCTCCTTCTCCGCGAGCGATTGTCGTATCCGTTCGTCGGCGCGCACCTTCTCCGTGACGTCCACTCCCACGCTCCAGGCGGACCACCCCATTATCGGGAACTCCTTCGCAATGCTCGACCACTCGATGATCCGCTCGCTTCCGTCCTTGCAGCGCAGCGCGAGGCGCCAGTTGCGGAACCGCCCTTCGCTTCGCCTGAACTCCTCCATGATCTCCTCGAGCCGCCCGGGCTCGGGGTACAGAAGCCGCATCGCGTCGGGGTTCCCCACCATCTCGCCGGCGGAGTACCCGGTCACGCGCTCGCATTCCGCGTTCCATACGGCGAGAACCTCCTCCGTGTCGAAGGCGTCCAGCATCACCGGCATGTTCTGCACGATGCCGCGCAGACGCTCCTCGCTGGGCCTCAGTTCTGCCTCAACCCTGCGCCGCTCCTCGAGCTCGCGCTCGAGGTCCACGGTTTTCTGGCGCACCTGGCTTTTCAGGCTCCAGGACCAGGTCAGGATGAGGAGCACCGCGAAGCGGGCTATTCCCCCCGCGTATGCCGCATAGCGCACGAAATCGCCTGTAGAGATTTCGGCCCCTCCGCCGAACCATGTGCGGTGTATCCGGTGATACTCGCCTGTTTCCCGCACTATGCGAAGCCCCTCGTTCAGCCTGGCGGCGAGGCGCGTGTCCCCCTCGCGCACCGCGAAGCAGTAGTCGCGGGGCATGATGGGGTCGCCCACCGTCGTGATGTTGTCCAGCCGGAGCTTCCGCGCGTGGTAAAGCCCCTGGAGCTTGGACAGGAGCGCGGCGTCGTGTCGCCCGGAGGCGAGCAGGGTGAGCGCCTCGCGCTGGTCGGCGACCGGCACGATGTCCACCACGAATCCGAAATCGCGGACGAAATCGTGCATGATGTCGCCGCGCTGGACGATGATCGCCTTCCCGCGCAGGTCGGCGAGCGTCCGTACGGGCGAGCCTCTGCGGACGAAAATGGAGTGCGTGACGATACTGTGCGGGGCGGTGAAGTCGACCGTCCGGTCGCGGTCCCTGGAGTAGTACATGCCGGTCAGAGCGTCGATACGGCCGTTTTCGAGCTCGCCTCTTACCTCGTCCCACACTCCGAGGCGCAGTTCGTAGTCCAGCCCCACTGCCGCCGCCACGGCGCGGAAAAGCTCTACGTTGAAGCCGTCGGGACCGTTCTTGCCCTGGAACTCGTACGGTGGATAGTTGTTGTCGCCGCGAACGACGAGCGGCCCGCCGCGGGCGTCTATGTGCGCGCACCAGAGGACGAGCGCCGTGACCGCCGTGAGAAAGCGCCGTCCGGCGAGGCGCGGGGAGTGTGCGTTTTCGATTTTCATGGCGAACACGGGATAGTGTCGCATAACAAAGTAATACATTCAAGAATAATTGTCGCGGGCCGCCCGTCCGGGCCGAGTCGCTCTCCGGGCGACGGTCCCGCCGAAGAGCGGGTCGGCGTACGGTGCGACCCCCGTATCAAGCTTAGCGCTCCGTGGCGCATTTTCAAGGTCGTGGGATTTCGGGCCATTCGGTTCGTCCGCGGCAGATTTTTTGTTTGCCCGCGCGCCCGGGCGGCCCTACAACGCCTTTATGGATAGTGATGAATCACGCGGGGGCAAAGCCCTGGCGCGGCGTATACGTCAGCACGTGGCGGGGAAGCCGCACCGCTTCTTCGCGGTGGTGCAGCCGGGCTTCGAGGAGATCGCGCTCGACGAGCTTCGCGAAGTCGGCGTTGCGGAGGAGTTTTCTCCCGTCGAGGGAGGTATCGAATTCGAAGCGCGCCTGGACGGCTGTTACCGCGCAAACCTGTGTTCGCGGGTGGCGACGCGCGTGCTCATGCGCCTGGACCGCTTTTCGGCCACGCATTTCGAGCGCCTGCGCGCGAAGACGGCGGCCTTTCCGTGGGAGCTGTATCTCTCCGGGTTCGCGCCCCTGGCGTTCAGCGTTTCATGCTCGCATTCGCGCCTGTACCACACCGGCCGCATAGAGGAGGAGATGCGCGGCGCTATCGGCGAGCGGCTGGCGCACTGCGGAATTGAGCTTCCGGAGAACGGGGGGGATGATGCGCGGGCGCGCCAGACGGTCTATGCGCGCTTCGAGAACGACGTGTGCGAAACGAGCCTGGATTCCAGCGGCGCGCCGCTGTACCGGCGCGGATACAAGACCCATATCACGCAGGCGCCCCTTCGCGAGACCATCGCCGCGGCCCTGCTCGGCGCGTCCGGTATCGAGCGCTGCGATACGCTTGTCGATCCCATGTGCGGTTCGGGGACCTTTTCCATCGAGGCGGCCCATATCTGGAGCGGCCGCTGTCCCGGGGCAAAGCGCGCCTTCGCCTTCGAGCTCTGGCCTGCCTTTAGACCTGCGGCGTTCGCTCATCTTAAAAAGACGCTCTGTGCCGAAGCGTCCACGGCACAGAGCGCGTCAGGCAAGAGCATTTTTTGCGCGGACATCGATTCGTCGGCGGTGGAGACCGCCCGCGGACCCGCGCTTCGCGGCGGCGTGGAGGGAATCGTCGTTCCGCGGCAGGCCGCCTTCTTG
>CAZLHW010000575.1:0-1480 GCA_964559085.1 uncultured Acidobacteriota bacterium
CGAGGAGAAGCCGCCCACTCGCCGTGCCGCCCAGCGCGTTGAGTTGCGGAAAACCAGCCCTCATGATTTCATCAATCCGGTCAATCGTTAGCTTTTCAGCCATGAAAACAATCCTCCCCTGCCCCCAACAAAATGGCTATTGGCCCCAGAAATAGGTTCCAATTTTTGATGTGCCGATTATGGCCTCCGCTTTTCAGAATGTCCAATAGTTGTATGTCGGATCAAGGTTCCCGGAATGCTCTTTTGTCACAGGATCGTTTGTCAGCGATCATTGAGCAAGATGCGTTTCTTGCCAAGCGTCTCTTCCAGTACTTGGTTTTCAGCCCGCAGGTACTCGATATCATCTTACTGATGGCGATTAACCCAACCCGCGACGATGAAGAGGAGTAAGTGCCAAGGCTGTGGAACGGATTTCATATCTCTCCAGATGCCGTGCTAAAACATTGAGCATCCGGGATCGGCAGCCGCCTGTCAATCGTCTGAAACCGCAATAGTATAGGGTATGGCAACAGTTGTTGCTTCAGCCAATAGCAGCTCAGCTGATTATTTTGACCTTACGGGACGGAATTTTGGCAATGGCATCTGCAAGGGTTATTATTTCAGCGGCTTGGGGCGCGGCTCATTTTATCCAGCAAACGGGCTTTTATGTTCCGCTCCAAATTTTGCCTTAACTCCGGGTATGTTGTTTACAAATTGGAGCGAAGATGCAATTGCGGCAGAGATGCGCAACCAAATATTTTGTGCGATAGCGATCATTATAAAAAAACAATCCGGCGGAAGATATCACGGAAGAAATCGTGTGACCAGACGGTCAAGGTCTCGGGGGCCTTCACGAAGGGTTCTACCTCTCTTTTCGCCTGGTTTACATCCAGTCTTTCGATAACGGATTCTTGAATGGCGAATAGTTTTTCCGGAGTCAACTTCTCTGTTTGTTTCAGGTGACCGCTCTGAATCATCCGTTGCTCGAGATGTTCGAGATGTAATTGAGGGTGATTGGCGGCATACCAGACCAGGTCGTACCAGTCCCGTCCCTTCACGCGGTTCTTCCAATTCCTGCAAAGCACCGCGTGCATATTGCCGGCAAACATGTCGGGAAGGGCGAATGCTCTAACTGAAAATGGAATAGGCTGCAACAGGAATCGCGTCTCAGTATCGAAGCCGGATGGAGGATCCGTATCCACTTCTATTTTGATTTTCAGAACCTGGCCCGGCGGAATGCTCCCACTTAGAGCCTCAGTGGTATTGATGACAAGGAGGTGCTTCAAAGTATCGGCTTTAAGAAATGCCGACTGGATTGCGCTTTGACCACTCTTTGATTTACCGGTCACGTTTGCCTCAAATCCGAACGAGCGGATCTCTTTTTCCAGAGCATTGCAGTATCGGGACAGATCGAATTCCGCTGCAGGCTTCAGCAAAGAAAAATCCAGGTCTTCGGAATAGCGGTCCATTCCATAGAGGATTCGCAGCGCCGTGCCTCCAT
>CAZLHW010000575.1:1490-1783 GCA_964559085.1 uncultured Acidobacteriota bacterium
TTTTCGAAAAAGCGACTTCGCCACAGGCCTAGGAGAGCAATCTCCTGCAGGATCTCGCGCAGAGCTTTTACATCGTCTTCTACTCTCCTGCGTTCGTATCGCGCCAACATACGCGCTACGGCTTCATTCATGGGATCCTCCTCTTTTTTGCAGACGCGATACAACTTTATGGAGTAATTGAAGCTTGCGAGATCCATACTGTTCAGCGAGCATTGCCAGGGTATTGGCATTCAGCTTTTCGAGACTTTCGGTATCGATCCGCAGGTTTTGCGTCAGATACTTGCGCATCTCAT
>CAZLHW010000575.1:1831-2672 GCA_964559085.1 uncultured Acidobacteriota bacterium
GGCTTTCTCCGGTACTGCCATCAGGAAAGTCCGGCCGCCTTCGAGTTGTACCTGATCAACGCCAACGGGAAATGCAGAAGGCGAAATCTGATGATAAATAAACAGTCCGACCGGGGTGACGAAACGCCGGCTCCTGCCGGTAGTCACTGATGTGATGGATTCAACTCGTTCCGGGATCAGGCCGTGATAGTGGAGGGCATAATCGAGCGAGATGCAGGATGGGCCATAGATTATGTTTGCCAGGATCTCTCTTGAGAATGGGCGGCGGGCATACGTCGGACCGAAGACGTAGATGCCCTTCTTTACGCGGATGATTGCATTTTTCCGAAGGAGACTGGTAATTTTATCCCGTGGGTGTTCATACTCTTTGAGGCTATTAAGGAGAGTTTGGTAGTCGAACTCTTCTCCGTCAATTAGTCTTCTCAGATCATCAATCATGTGCCTTACTCCAGGAACGATCGAGCTGACCGGCAAAATATAGCATAAAGCAACATAGTATGTCGACAAATAGTCGACATACTATGACGATAATGATGCATATGGTTACTTTTCGTCATTCTATCCTGGAGAAGGGTTTACACATCGGAGCGTCTGACGGTGCGCTCTGCAAATGAACACCGGGTCACAATTGACAAACCTTTTCAGTCCTTCCGCGGCTGTTTGCAGCACTTCTCAGAAAATTTTGCAGCGGATTGGAAATCGCATCTGATGTGGACGGTATGACAGTGTGGCGCAAGCTTTCGGGACCGAATCTGCTGCTAAACGGAATCTGGAAGCAGCGCCAAAAGAGCAAGCCGACGGGAAACCCAACTGGCGCTCCGGTCAAACTGTCGGGCCAGTT
>CAZLHW010000576.1:0-1317 GCA_964559085.1 uncultured Acidobacteriota bacterium
CGGCCTCCTGGAACGCATCGTTGCCGATCAGATCGGTCCGCACCTGTCCGGTGAGGGCAACCATCGGGATCGAGTCCATCATCGCGGTGGCCAGACCGGTGACAAGATTGCAGGCGCCGGGCCCGCTGGTCGCCAGGATCACGCCGGTCTTGCCGCTGGCGCGGGCATACGCGTCGGCCATATGGCAGCCGCCCTGTTCGTGGCGAGGGACGATAAATCGAATGGGCGAGCCGTAGAGCTTGTCGAACAAGGGCAGCACCACGCCGCCGACGTAGCCGAACATGGTGTCGACGCCGAGTTCGAGGAGGGTGTCGACGATAATCTGGGCGCCGGTCTTGACGATCTGGGCCGAGGGAGCCGGGGGTTCTGGTTTCGCAGACATCGGTTATCCTTTCTTGAGCACAAAGGTCACGAATCTTATCGCGGCCGTGTTGTTGTTGTCAATTGTCCTGGGCAGGGATGCGGGGCACCGGTGCGGCCGGGTGGGGAGGCAGCCGGACGGGCGGCGGACGACGGGTGGGTCTGCATGAATCAATTCCTTTCCTGATCAACACGTCGGGCCCTCCCAATCTGAGGACCCTTGGGTAATTCCGACGAGTTGCGTTTTTATGGGCATTTTCGGCCAATCCGCCGCTCCCGGCATACGAAAGCGGCCGATTCGACCGACGTTGCGAGCCCTTGCCGCAACTGCGTAACCATCCCTTCACCCGGGATGGACCAGGGTCGTGCCGCGACAATACACAGCACAAAACAAACAATGCCAAATCCCAGACGGATTGTCAAGGGTTATGTACGCCGCGAGGCGTAAACCGTAAACAGGTGCGGTCGACGACCTGCCCGCTTCGGGCGGGATCGAAGTATGCATTTTTAAAGCGAAATATTCTTTTTCCACGACGCATTTGACGCCACGCGGGGAATAATGGCGCATGGTTTAAGAAGACAGAGGCATTCGAACGAGAGAGCGGATTGGGGATGATAATCACGTTGAGGCCAGATCCCTCAGGGCGGTTCACCTCCATTCGTCCCAGGTTTTCCAATGGCCATTCCGAGGATTCGGAACCGGTGCCGCGATGAGCAGGAGTCGGAGATGAAAGACGCAACGCCCACCGTATTCATTGTCGGAAAGGACCGAACGGTGCTCGACGGCATGCGGCGACACCTGACGCCGCGGCACCTTCCGGTGGAAGTTTACGCGACGGCTCAAGAGTTCGAGCACGCACACGACCCCCAACGCCCGGGTTGGGTGATCTTGGATACGCTGATGTCCGAGCCCGCCGGTTTGGACGTCTCTCGTCGTCTGCGTGCCCACGGGGGTAC
>CAZLHW010000576.1:1327-2664 GCA_964559085.1 uncultured Acidobacteriota bacterium
ATTCTACTGAGGGCGCAGGCGGACGTTTCCATGGCGGTCCAGGCCATACGAGAAGGCGTCTTTCACGTCCTCCTCAAGCCGGTGGCGGAACAATACCTCGGCGATCAGGTGCACAAGGCGATCGCCCTGGACCTTCGAAACCGCCGACAGGCCGCAGAAAACAACGCCATCATTGCCCGGGTTGAGGGGTTGTCGACAAGAGAACGGGAGGTGCTTGCGGAGATCCTGGCGGGCAACGACAACAAGACCTTCGCGGCCCGTCTGGGGATCGCTATCCCGACCGTTCGATTCCAGCAAGCAAACCTGATGAAGAAGATCGGCGCAAAAAGCGTCGCAGAACTCGTTTACCTGCTGCTTCGCAGCGGGTGGCAACCACGAATGACCCGCTGAGACTGCCCGACCCAATCGACCGCGGGAGTCAAGGGGGCCGCGGATTGCGTTCTTTTGCACACAAACACCCGTCCGACTCATTGCAGTCCTCCCCAGCGACCGATATAATGGGGGACTGGTATATACCCGTCTCGTGATGCGGCACCGGCTTGTTTTTCGGGTACCCCTGGAATGGTTGGAGCATAAACCGTGGCCAATAATGATGCGGCAATCCGTGGGGCGGAGGCCATTTTCAAAGAACATGGAAAATTCATTTATTTAGTCCTTTGCCATCAGGCCGGCGGCCAATTGGATGTCGAGGATCTGTACCAGGAGTTTTACCTCGTTTTGCTTCGCAAGCCTGTTCCGTCCGAGGTCCGCGACGTTCGCGGCTATTTGTACCGGGCCCTGGTTCATCACGTCATCAATGCGGTTCGCCTGCGCGAGACCTATGCCAATGCGGTGAGAAAATATGCTGTAGAGCGAAAAATTCCCATCAACAATCAGGACGCGGGAAACGCCTTCATTGACGAAGAACAGAAGAACGCAGCTATCGCCGGTTTGGCCAGACAGTTGCAGAAACGGGAGGCGCAGGCGTTCGTCCTGAAGTATCGCGACGATTACAGCATTCTGGAAATCGCAAGGAGAATGGGCATTAACAAACGGACCGTGAGTCGGTATCTCTCGCAGAGCATGCGAAAACTCCAAAGAGGGCTGGCTCCCGAATGAGAGGTTGCAATAACCATGCACGGATACGGCGAGAGCCTCTGTCAGGAGGCGAGGGAATATTATTATGATTTTCTGTGTCGGGGGGAGAAGGCCGTCCCGAAGGCCCTCGTACATCACATTCGAAATTGCCCCTTCTGCCAGGAGGAGATACGCCGCCTGGGGGAGGTAATTCACAGTTCTGACGATCCTTCCCGGTTTCCGCCCACTCCGGCCCAGGATGCGGTCGTCGAAGCCTTGAG
>CAZLHW010000577.1:0-2659 GCA_964559085.1 uncultured Acidobacteriota bacterium
CCGGCAGCCGGGTCATCGCCCGCATCAAGGAGTCCATGAAGACCCTCGGCCCGCAGTTCAACACAAACCGCATGGTGCGCGAATACACCGAGCGCTATTATCTGGGGGCCAACAAGAACTTCCGCAAATTCTCGGACGAGGGTTTCAGGCGCGCGCGCGAGATGGCCGCGTGGAGGAAGCGCATCCACGGCGCGTGGGGAAAGGTCGTTATACGCGACATCATCTTCGGCGGGGAGAAGGAGGTGACGGTCGGAAGCAGGCTCACCGTTCGCGGGACGGTGAACCTGGGTGAGCTCTCGCCCGACGAGGTGCAGGTGGAGCTCTACTTCGGCGCGCTCAACCCGGCCGGCGATATCGTGGAGGGCGCGGCGCTTCCCATGTACGTGGCCGAAAAGCAGGCCGACGGCGTCTGCGTCTACGAGGGCCACATGCTCTGCCTGAAGTCCGGCCAGTTCGGCTGTACGGTGCGCGTCATTCCCGCCCACCGCGGGCTGGTGCGTAAGTTCGAGCCCGGGCACATCACCTGGGCGTAGGCGCCGCCGCGGCACGGCGGGACCGAAGCGCGGAGGCCAAGGACGGAGCGGCCCGGCCCGTCAGGCCTGCGAATCGGCGTGATAGCTCTGAAGCGAGCGCACCTCCAGGTGGCCGTGGTCGCGCGCGCGAATGCTCTTCACGGCCGCAGTCGCCGCGGCCATGGTGGTGATGTAGGGAATGCGGTACTTTATGGCCGCCTTCCGGATATACGAGTCGTCGTGCTCGCTCTGACGCCCCTGCGGGGAGTTGATGATGAGCTGGCTCTCGTTGTTCTTGATATGGTCGATGATGTTGGGCCGCCCCTGGTGGAGCTTCATCACCACCGTCGAGTCGAGACCGTTTTCGGCCATAAAGCGTCCCGTGCCGTTGGTCGTCATGATGCCGAAGCCGAGCCCCGAAAGCTCCCTGGCCACCTGGAGAGCCTGCGGCCTGTCCTTCTTGTTGACGGTGATGAGCACCGTGCCGCGCATGGGAAGTATCTGCTGCGCCGCCGCCTCGGCCTTATAGAAGGCCAGCCCGAAATTCTCCGAAAGCCCCAGCACCTCGCCGGTGGATCGCATCTCGGGCCCGAGCACCGGGTCGACCTCCGCGAACATGTTGAACGGAAAGACCGATTCCTTCACGCCGAAGTGCCGCACGCGCGCGTTCTTGAGCCCCAGGTCGCGTATTCTCGCTCCGAGCATGACGCGCGTGGCGATTTTCGCCATGGGGATGTTGCACACCTTGGAGACCAGCGGCACCGTGCGCGAGGCGCGCGGATTGGCCTCGAGTATGTACACGGTCTCGCCGGCGATGGCGTACTGGATGTTCATGAGGCCGACCACGTCGAGCTCGACCGCGATCCGGCGCGTGTAGTCCTCGATGGTCCAGATGTGTTTTTCGGGTATGCTCACCGGCGGGATGACGCAGGCCGAGTCGCCCGAGTGGATGCCGGCCAGCTCGATGTGCTCCATTACGGCCGGAACGAACGCGTTCTCGCCGTCGCAGATGGCGTCGGCCTCGGTCTCGATGGCGTTTTCCAGGAACTTGTCGATAAGGATCGGCCGCTCGGGCGAGACCTCCACGGCGGCCTCCATGTACTGCTTGAGCATCTCGGGGTAGTGGATGATCTCCATGGCCCGCCCCCCGAGCACGTAGGACGGGCGAACGATGAGCGGATAGCCTATCTCCTCGCCGATGGACAGGGCCTGCTCGAGCGTGCTCGCCATGCCGGAGCGCGGCTGGGGGATGCCCAGTCGCTCGATGACGCTGCGGAAACGGTCGCGGTCCTCGGCCAGGTCGATGGATTCGGGGGTTGTGCCGATTATCTTCACGCCGGCGCGGAGCAACTCGCCGGCGATGTTGAGCGGCGTCTGTCCGCCGAACTGAACGATGACGCCCTCGGGCTTCTCCTTCTCGTAGATGGAAAGCACGTCCTCAACCGTGAGCGGCTCGAAGTAGAGCTTGTCGGACGTGTCGTAGTCGGTGGAGACGGTTTCGGGATTGCAGTTGACCATGATGGATTCGTAGCCCAGGTCGCGCAGCGTGAAGGCCGCGTGCACGCAGCAGTAGTCGAACTCTATGCCCTGGCCGATCCGGTTGGGGCCGCCCCCGAGCACCATTATCTTGCGGCGGTCGGAAACGCCGACCCGGTCCTCGCCGATATAGGTCGAGTAATAATAGGCGGCGTTCTCCACGCCGCTCACCGGCACCGCGTCCCAGGCCTGCCGAATGCCGAGCGAGAGCCTGCGCTCGCGGATATGGCTTTCCGTCTTTCCCGTTATGCGCGCGAGATACCGGTCGGAGAAGCCGTCGCGCTTGGCGCGCCGGAGCAGTTCCTCGGGCATGTCCGCGCCTTTCAGCGCGAGTATTTCCTCCTCGAGGTCCACAAGCTCCTTCATCTGTTCGATGAACCAGCGCTTGATGTGCGTGCGCGCGGACAGGGTGTCGATATCGGCGCCCTTGCGGAGCGCCTCGTACATGATGAACTGGCGCTCGCTGGTCGCGTCGCCCAGCATGGCCATGAGCTCGTCGAGGCCGCGGCCGTTGAAGTCGCGCGCGAAGCCCAGGCCGTAGCGGCCGGTTTCGATGGAGCGTATGGCCTTATGCAGGGCCTCCGTGTAATTCTTGCCGATCGGCCTGGCCT
>CAZLHW010000578.1:0-2598 GCA_964559085.1 uncultured Acidobacteriota bacterium
TCGAGAGCCCGGGCTGTTCTGGAGAAGAAGTTTCGAGCCTATCTTTCGGGCTTACAGAGTATGGAGCGAAAATAAAATCTATGAGACGATGCGAGCTGTTTGACAAATATCGCGATGGAGAGCTGGGGGCCGCGGAACAACGCGCATTTGAATCCCATCTGGCTGCCTGCGACCGCTGCCGGACGAAAATGGCCTTGCTCAATAACCTTGTTTCAATACTGAAAGTGGATGTCCCCCGTTCCTCGGATCTTGCGGACCGGATTGCGCAAAAGGCATTTCAGAAAGATGATTCAGTGGCTTCTCTGGTTGTCTCCTGGTTGCATCCGGGGCCCGCATGGGCGGCCGCTCTGGGCATGATGCTGGTCCTTTTCTCATTCCTGTGGTTTCGATCCGGGAAACCGCAGTTCGATATGTACTCAGAGTATGAAAAATTGATGAGTAGCGAGTCCGCAATAACATTGGACACCAACACAAGCCTGATACAGGTTCGCGCGGATAGTGAAGTCCTGCTCTGGCTTGCGCAGGGAGGAGTATCGCAGTGACCAATCGTCCACGCGCACTTGCCGTTCTTCTTGCGGTTTTTCTCGTCGGATCCGTCGCGGGGGGGGCAGGATCTTACTATTGGTTAAAAGGGAGCCTGCAACCTCCGCAGAACCATCGTCGGGACTCCGGCCCCCCGGGCATGCAGGGGCGCCAGAAATGGCAGCAGCTTCTCTATTCTTTGCATTTAACACCCGAACAGGATGCCCGGTTTAAAGAAATTATGATGGAGTCCTGGAAGAAAATGGAGGAACTGCGCAAGGAAGCCGAGCCCATCCGGAGGCAGATGAGCGCCTTGATGGAAAAACAGGAACCCAAAATCACGGCGATTCGCACGGAAACGAATCGTCGGATTTCCGAGATCCTGAATCCCGAGCAGAGGGAAAAATTCGAAGCCTTCCTGAAAGAAGCCGAGAGCATGGGGCGTCGCCCTCCCAGAGGCCGCGACTTTGGCCCTCCACCGGAAGAGATGAGGGGGCCGCGTTAGCACCGCGAATCCCGTGAATCGGAATGTGCGCCTCCCCAGGCCTGGTAGCCTCTTCTCTATTTTGATGGGACTGAACCCGCACCAGGCCTCCGCTTAAGCATCTTCCTGTAGAGTGAAGATATCAGCAGGTTCTTTTCCTGTGTTGTCTCCATCCATATCGCCTCGCTTGGCGGCAGCGATAAAGGCACACTATTCAATTCTCCGAAATACCCAAACGTCCGGATCCGGTAATTGGAGATGCTGTGGCGGATTCCGTCGAATGGAATGAGGGGTATTTTTCGGCCCGCAACTATTCTGCCGAGTTCGGATGCAATATGTTCGGAGGAATCGTCTTTGTCAATCTGCCTGCAGGGCAGCCCCCATTTGCCGGGGATGATGCTCAGTTTATGCCTCGAGGTAAGAAGTATTTTACCGTCGCGTTCGATTATGACAACCACAATGGATATACGCCTGTCGGCTTGCCTGCCCCGGGCGCAGGGGATTGCAGTCTGAATGCCGAGAGCTTGAGCCTCACAAAGGCTTTTTAACGGGCATCCGGGGCAGCGCGGCTGGGATGGCAGGCATACGGTTGCCCCCAGTTCCATCATTGCCTGGTTGAAGGCTGAAGGCGCCCTCTCAGGAAGCCATTTCTCCATCAGGCGCCAAAAGTAACCGGCCGGAGGACGTACCCTAAGAGCTTTTAATCGACTGATAACGCGTTGAATGTTGCCGTCCACTACGGGATATGGCTGGTTGAAGGCAATGGAACAGATCGCTCCGGCGGTATAGCGCCCTATGCCCGGCAAGGCGAGGACGGACTCGAAGTCTGCAGGAAATTCCCCATGTTCGCTGACGATCCGTTTGGCCGCTTTGCATAGATTCCGTGCTCTGTTGTAGTAGCCCAGGCCCGACCAGAGCGCAAGCACATCTTCCTCCGAAGCATTTGCCAGCGCTTCTACGTCCGGGAATCGCTTCAGAAACCGATCGTAATAAGGAATGACGGTTTTTACCTGGGTCTGCTGCAGCATTATTTCTGAGATCCAGACGCGGTACGGGGTCGGTTTGTCCCTCCAGGGGAGTGCCCGGAGGTGCCTCTGATACCAACGGAGCAAATTTCTCTGCAGCCTTTTTATGTCGATCCCCGGTTGGTTAGAATGCAGCGCTCTGTTCGAATTTGTGATTTTAGAACACTTAAACGCTGACCCGCTGACGTCCGCCATGTTTTATCCGCAAGCTTATAAGATTATATATAAATTGGGCATTGAAATACAGTTACGAAAAGGCTAGGCTATGGGAAGCTAGATCCTACTAACGGATTAGCAGAATTCGTGTAAGGAGCTTAGAATTGCCAAATAACAAGAAAAACAAAGCAAAAAAAACGCTGGTAAGACCTCGTTGGACAAAAGAAGAAGTGGCGTTGTTGAAGCGGCTGTATCGCACGCATAGCAATGCCGAGATAGCCGGAATCCTTGGGCGCAAGGTTTCCTCGGTTGTGTTTAAGGGGCATCGCCTGGGCCTGGCCAAGGGAGCCCGCAGATTGAAGGAAATGGGGCAGGAAAACATTCGACGGCGTTGGGAGCCCTTGAAGCGGA
>CAZLHW010000579.1:0-2591 GCA_964559085.1 uncultured Acidobacteriota bacterium
TCGCAACGGAAGTAGGCCGTCGCCTTCGTCACCGCGTCACCTTTCGACTCTACTCTCGGCCATGCTATATCCTACCAGGGGTTCGCTGCACTCACCCCTGGCTATCTATCTTGCGCCCCTTCCGGGGCGCTTAATTCCCGGGCCAGGAGAGCCTTCATCCGCTCCAGCCGGGGATTCGCGGGCGCGGGACAGCGCCCGCAATAATTAACTCCGGGATCAAGAATTGCTAAAAATTTTCCGATTCCGACCCCGGCTGCCGACTATCTTTTCGCAATCCCAAGCTTGACCAGAATATCTTCCATCAGGCACCAGCGTGTGAGGGCCGACTGGAAAAGGTTCGCGCCAATAAACGCCGTGAACCAGAGCCAGTTGATGTTGACCCAGTGCGCAAGCGCCAGACTGACCAGGATCAGACTTCCCGCGATCAAGCGAATATATCTTTCAAGAGTCATGGAAATCTCCTTTACGAATTTGCAGTGGACGCCGCATGCTGAAGCTCCCGCCGACGCATCCGATAGAACAGAATCGGCACCGTCATTCGACTGAGAAGAAGCGAGGCAACCTCTCCCGCCATCAGCGAAATGGCAAGTCCCTGGAAGATGGGATCGAAGAGGATAACGGCGGATCCGACGACAACGGCTGCGGCCGTAAGCAGCATGGGCCTGAAGCGCACGGCGCCCGCGTCCACCACCGCCTGCGCCAGCGATTCTCCCATGTTCAGGCGGAGCTCAATGAAATCCACCAGGATGATGGAATTCCTCACCACGATGCCGGCGCCGGCGATAAAGCCGATCATCGAGGTCGCGGTAAAGAAAGCCCCGAGCGCCCAGTGCCCGGGGAGGATGCCCACCAGCGAGAACGGGATGGCGGCCATGATAACCAGGGGCGTCTTGAAGCTCTGGAACCAGGCGACCACCAGTATGTATATCAGTATCAGCACCGCGGCAAAGGCCAGACCGAGATCCCGGAAGACTTCATAGGTGATGTGCCACTCTCCATCCCACTTCATCGCCAGCCGGTCTGAGAACGACGGCTGCCGGGCGGTGTGAACCTCCAGGCTATATCCTTCCGGCAGCTTCATCGATGCAATGGCCTCGTTCATGTTGAGGATGGGATAGACTGGGCTCTCCTCCCGGCCGGCAACGTCCGCCGTGACATAGACCACGGGCATCAGATTCTTGTGATAGATGCTTACATCGCGCACCGATTTTTCCCACCGGCCCAGTTCTCCGAGCGGAACAAGGGCGCCGGACCGCGAAGCCACGCGAAGTGCATTCAGCGCCTCGATGCTGGAGCGGTCGCCGATCGGCAGCCGCACCCGCAGCGGAACATCTTCGGCTTCAGTCCCGAGGTGCAGCAGGCCCGGCTGCGCGCCGC
The DNA here is from genome assembly GCA_964559085.1 of uncultured Acidobacteriota bacterium. GTDB lineage: Bacteria > Acidobacteriota > UBA6911 > UBA6911 > UBA6911 > UBA6911. The sequence goes on from CAZLHW010000579.1 coordinate 1,378, forward strand.
TGATGCCGAGCGCCACGGCCTGTTGGACCTCTGCGATGGAGACTCCGGCCAGCGCTGCTTTTAAGCGGTCGAAGTGAAACACCATCTCCGGTTGCGGATCCTCGACATACCAGTCTACGTCAACCACTCCCGGCGTCTTCTCCATCATCGAGCGGATGTCGCGGGCCAGTTCAATCTGTCGGTCATAATCGGGACCATAGACTTCCGCAACCAGAGTCTGCAGCACCGGCGGACCCGGCGGGACTTCGGCAACCTTCATGCGCATCCCGTGCCGTTTGGCTATGGGCAGCAGCAGATCCCGCACGCGCCGGGCAATGGCATGGCTTTGATCCGAGCGCTCCCCCTTGGGCGTCAGGTTGATCTGGATGTCGGCTACATTTTCGCCGCGCCGCGTGTAGTAGTGGCGGACCAGTCCGTTGAAATTGAAGGGAGACGCCGTCCCGACATAGGTCTGGTAATCGGTGATTTCCGGGATCTTGTTCAATTCAACGGCAAGCGCCCGCGTCGCCGCCGCGGTATCTTCGAGACTGGTCCCTTCCGGCATGTCCACAATTACCTGGAATTCGCTCTTGTTGTCGAAGGGGAGCATTTTAACGATGACAAGCTTGAAATAGACCATGCTGAAGGCGCCCAGCAGCAGAACGGTTACGAGACCCAGGAACAGCCACTGGTTCCTGTCCCTGGACAGCAGCCAGCCCATGAAGACGCGGTACAGCCGCGTGGTCCGGTCCTCGCTTTCGCCCTCGTGATGCCCGGAATGAGAGCCGCGCATAAAGCGCGCCGCCGCCCAGGGGGTGATGACAAAAGCCACCAGGAGCGAAAAGATCATGGCGGCGGAAGCGCCGATCGGTATGGGACGCATATACGGCCCCATCAACCCGCGCACAAAGGCCATGGGCAGAATGGCCGCAATCACAGTGAAAGTGGCCAGAATCGTCGGGTTCCCGACCTCGTCGACCGCTTCCACCGCAACGTCCATGAACGATCGGTCGCGGTTCTGCGGCAGGCGCCTGTGCCGGACGATGTTCTCAATCACGACAATGGCGTCGTCGACCAGGATGCCGATGGAAAAGATGAGCGCGAACAGCGTGATGCGATTGAGCGTATAGCCGTACAGGTAAAAGACGGTCAGCGTCAGCGCCAGCGTGGCCGGGATGGCCCGCATCACAATGGCCGACTCGCGCCGCCCCGGCGCCCGCCAACTCAAGATCGCC
>CAZLHW010000580.1:0-2586 GCA_964559085.1 uncultured Acidobacteriota bacterium
CCTCGAATGCACCAAACCGCCGACACGGCCAATTTTTGTGAAACAGCAGGCTTCTGGACAGGTATGTATCAACATCCCTCGAATTAGTGCCCGCATGAGGGGTAGAGACGATTTAAACTCTGCCCCTCATTTTTTTGCTCCTTTGAATTACTACTGCATTAAGAAAATTCTCAAGGTTAAGGGCTGAATACACGATAAGAGAAACCAGCGAACTAGTAGAAACGCTTAAATCGTGCATCGCATGCATCTATGAGCAGTTAGAGGAAGTGTGTGTATGGGGAAAACGGTCCTGACTATTGATGACAGCAAAACAGTAAGGACTGTCATTTCCAAGCATCTGGCCCCGTTTTCCGTGAGCGTGCTGGAAGCTGAAAATGGCGAGGATGGAGTCGCCTGTGCCCGAAAGGGACTGCCCGATCTGATTCTCCTTGATTACAACATGCCGGTCATGGACGGCTATCATACGCTGGTGGAACTCAGGATGGATCCGGCATTGAAATCCATTCCGGTTGTGATGGTGACCACGGAAACCTCGAAGGAGACCGTGGTGAAGCTGCTCAAGCTTGGATTGAATGATTACATTGCGAAGCCGTTTACTCGCGAGACCCTTTTGCGCAAAATCAATTCCATCCTCCATCTGTATAGCGGGGATGAAGTCCCCTCGGAATCGCAACTGGTTGCAAAATCCGTATCTGCTTCACCTGCTCCCCCGGAAGCGCATGGAATGCCCACCGTTCTTGCCGTTGATGACAAAGCGAACGTTCTCGATCTGCTCAAAGAATATTTGGGAGACCGGTTTGATGTTGCGACGGCCGATAGCGGCAAGGCCGCCCTCGCGGCCATCCTGAAGAAGGACTACGATTACATCTTCCTGGATCTTAGCATGCCCGAAATGAGCGGGCTTGAGGTCTTGGATCTCTATCTCCAGAAAACAAAAAACGCTAAGATTGAGAAGAAAATCGTGGCCATGACCCTGAGATCCGCCCAAGAGGATATCGTGCGTGCATGCGATCTCGGCATACAGGCTTTCCTGTACAAACCTTTTACCGGCGCGGATGTGGCGAAGGCCATGGATCAGGTGGCGAGCGCCCGCGACGATTCCGGCTCAAAGAAGCTGCATTACCTGTTGATGAAGGGCAAAACGCCGATACTGGATTGCCCGGCTCAGAAGAGCTCCAAGTATCGATTCATTGCCGAATTGCTTAATTCCGAAATACTTCAGGAAATTGACGAGATTGCGGCCGGCGGCTCGGATCATTTGGTTATAAAAATAGGAGAAGGTTTCCTGTCCACCATTGCGGTGCGGCAGAAATTTATCACTCTCATTCAGCATGCCCGCAAACGAGCGCTGAATGTGCGGCTGGTGGTTGAATCGCCCGAGTGCCGCGAGATTTTGCGGCGCCACGAAGAGACTTCCAGCATCCCGATCGATGTGACATTGGAGTGTGCGCTGGGTGCGGTTGCCTGATGCCGCTTGCCTGCGCTTCCATTGGACATCAGCGGCGGAGAGTGGCGATCAATCGCTTCGGATGAAGCAGTATTTCAAGCGCCGCGTGAATATGCGGCACGACGATGTCCGATTTCTGCAGCGTCTCGGTTGCACATCCTTCCGGCCCCACAACGGCAATGCCCAGGGCGGCGCGTTCCAACATCGCCGCGTCGTTGGCGCCATTTCCCACGGCAACGACGGTTTCTGCCCCCAAAGCTTCAACATAGCGGAGCTTGGCTTCCATCTGATTGTGAGCCGCGATGCAGGAGGCCGTGAGTTCGAGCCGGCGGTCGATTTCCCCCTGCAGTCCATGCGTGTCGGCCGTGACAAGGTGCAGGCGCAGCTGAGATCGAAGTTCCTTCAACATAGCGGCGACCTCTCCGATCAGCCTCCCGTCTTTAGCGAGTGTTACAGGGACGTCCAGTACGAGGTTTTCAAACCTGTAAGTTTTAAACCCGGGGATTTCGATTTCGATCATAGAACAATCCGCTCCAGTTGCGACTCTTCGCGTCTTTTGCGTCCCGGCGGTCCGTGTCCCATAACCGCCAGGGCGCCGGGGGCGCAATAAAAACTCGAAAGCTAAGGCTGCTTCTGCGTATCCGGACCGTGGAACCGGTCGTCCGCCGTCCGCCGGTCCACCGCGGCTTTTTCAAACCACCCTGCCCGTGAATTCACGTGGCAGTCAAATTCAGGGACATAGGGTTTGATATCGAGAAGCGGGGTGCCGTTTAGAATATCCATGTCGGCAACAAAGAGGTTCGATCCCTCTCTCCGCAGAAGACGAACAATCGACATGCCGATCGGGTTCGGCCGGCTTGGCGAACGTGTTGCAAAGACGCCGTGCGCCGTCGTATCCCGATAGGGTACGACCTTGTGCTTATAAGGTCCGGTGCGATCCATCCAGTAAATCAGCCAGAGGCGCTCAAAGCCTTCGATATCGTCCAATGCCGGAGCAAACGATTCATACAGCTCCACTCTGCCTTCTGCTCCGACCCCGTAAACCGTCTGTATCGGCGTTCCCGCGGCCTCCGAAAAGGGCGAGTGAATGAGTCCAATCACCTTTGCAACAACGGAATCCATGATTCTTCTTTCTTCCG
>CAZLHW010000581.1:0-2579 GCA_964559085.1 uncultured Acidobacteriota bacterium
TCCGCGGATCCTTCCAGTGGATTTCCTTTTTTAAAAAAGAGAGTTCCTTCTTTGTTCCCTATAGTGACGCCGATCAATGGCTGGAAACCATGCTGGCGATCCCCTCTGTTCCTCGCCGGGATCTTCCCGAAGAATTGCGGCTGCAGGAAATAGAAGGAATTCCCCGCCCTATTGCGAACATCGGCGTAAAAAAGGAACGCTGGAATTCCTCGAATCTCACGGCAGAAGTGTTTTTCGGATATCAGGATCACACCGTCGGAGAATCCGACCCATCCCCCGGAATCGCACGGGTGCCCCAGAAACAAAGAATATTGCGAAACCGGCAATTGGAAAGCAGCGCACTGAAAAGATTCGAAGAGGCGGGATTCCGGCGCAGCCAGGATTATCGAGGCCGGACGCTTTGGACCCTTCACCCGTCCCGCCTCCCCGGCGCCGTACGGGATCTGGTAGCCGCCGGATGGGAAGTTGAAGCGGAGGGGAAGCTTTTCCGCAATCCCAAATCCTTTAATCTTCGACTGTCCTCAGGGATCGACTGGTTCGAATTGCACGGATCCATAGAATTCGGCGATACCCGGGTCTCCATACCAAAACTGCTGGCCGCTCTGAAGCGCCGGGAGAACGCGATTCTATTGGATGACGGAAGCTATGGCATGCTGCCGCAGGAATGGCTGCAGAAATATGGACTGCTTGCCGGCCTTGGAACCGCACACGACGATCATGTGAGATTCCACCGCAATCAGGCCGGATTGCTGGATGTTCTGCTGGCTTCCCAGCCCGAGGTAAGCTGCGATGAGGTTTTCGAGCGTCTGCGTCGCGAGTTGAAGTCATTCGAGGGAGTCAACCCCGCGGAGCCTCCGGCCGGATTTCGCGGTCAGCTTCGCCCCTATCAGAAAGAAGGGCTGGGATGGCTTCATTTTCTGCAGCAGTTCGGATTCGGCGGCTGTCTGGCCGATGATATGGGACTGGGGAAGACGATCCAAGTCCTCTCCCTTCTCGAAGAACGGCGGGTAATCCGCAAGGCACAAGACTCGCGCGCCCGCCTCAGTCCATCCCTGGTCGTTATGCCCAAATCACTGGTTTTCAACTGGAAGCAGGAAGCCGCGCGTTTTGCCCCGGAATTGAAGATCCTCGAGCATACCGGAAGCGTGCGCATCCGCGGCCACCAGCATTTTGACGACTATGACGTGGTTTTTACAACGTACGGCACACTCCGCCGCGACGCGCCCTTTTTTAAAGACAAACAGTTCGATTATGTGATCCTCGATGAAGCCCAGGCGATCAAGAATTCTTCCACGGAATCGGCCAAAGCCGCGCGTCTGCTGCGCGGCCGCCACCGCCTTGCGTTGAGCGGAACGCCCATAGAAAACCACTTGGGGGAATTATGGAGCCTGTTTGAATTCCTGAATCCCGGAATGCTCGGCTCGGCATCCGTGCTGCACCTGGGAAAGAGGACCGGGGGCAAACTCGATGAAGAGCAGCGGCAGTCTTTATCCCGCGCCCTGCGACCGTTTATACTTCGGCGCACCAAGGCGCAGGTCGCGAAGGATCTTCCCGCCAAGGTCGAACAAACCCTGTTTTGCCAGCTTGAGCCGGCGCAGCGGACGCTCTATAACGAGCTGAAGGATCACTACCGGCGCAGCATCCTGAACCGCATCGAGAGGGACGGCCTGGAAAAATCCAAAATCCACATACTGGAAGCGCTCCTTCGACTGCGCCAGGCGGCCATTCATCCGGGACTGATCGACCCTGCCAGAGCGGATGAGCCCAGTGCCAAACTCGACATGCTGATGCCGCAGCTGCTGGAAATTCTGGATGAGGGACATAAGGCTCTCGTTTTCTCGCAATTCACCTCGATGCTTCGCATAGTGCGCAAGAGGCTGGACGAGCAGGGAATCCGTTACGAGTATCTGGACGGACAGACGAGCGATCGGGCCGCCCCGGTCGAACGCTTTCAGAATGATCCGGAATCCAGACTGTTCCTGATCAGCCTCAAGGCGGGCGGGCTGGGGTTGAATCTGACCGCGGCGGAGTACGTCTATCTGCTCGATCCGTGGTGGAACCCCGCCGTTGAAGCGCAGGCCGTTGACAGAACGCACCGCATCGGCCAGACACGATCCGTTTTTGCCTACCGCCTGATCGCAAAGGATACGGTAGAGGAAAAAGTGCTCGAGCTCCAGAATACCAAACGGGAAATCGCGGAAGCCATCATCAATCAGGATAACAGCCTCCTGCGCAATCTGCGTCCGGAGGATCTGGCAATGCTGCTGAGTTAGCTGCTTCGAGATTCGAGATTCCAATTTCAAATCTCGAATCTCGAATTATTATACGGCAAACGCTTCTATTGCCGAAGCCAGACGGGATTCATCAAAGCCGGCTGTTGCCGCGCGAATATCTTCAGGAACACCGCTCAGGTCCGCATCAGGGCTTCCGATCACGAAAAGGCACATACCCGATTTGGGATTCAGCGCGTACAGGCTCCGCGTGAACTGATCCAGCACGCTCGGATCCTGAAGCTCGTCTTCCGCAATGCACTCCACAACCCAATCCGGACTCGTCCGCTTCAGTTCGTAAATATCCGC
>CAZLHW010000582.1:0-2573 GCA_964559085.1 uncultured Acidobacteriota bacterium
CGACATTGTGCCAATGGCCGGTACGGTGAGCACCATCCCTTTCGGGGCGTGCGTCAATGGCATCCACTACCCAGGGCTCCAGAGCCTCGCGGCGCTCGGCTCTTTCACCCTGGGCTACTCTGCTCCGCGCTTTCAGCGCGGACGCTGGGAGAAAAGGAACTGCGGATGACAAAATATTACTTAATAGCCAAAGAAATAACATGGTACATTTTGACGTTGTACTGAACACGGTTTACTGCAGATGAATTCTGCAATCCTGTTTGGGTTCTTCAGGTTTTCCGATCACAGGAGGGACTTCGCCTATGTGGGAGATTTATGATGAACTGATTGCTGCTGTCCCACCGGATCTTCAGGTCCGTGAGTGCCTGGTGGGCATGCACTGGACTCTGGTCCGATCCAGGGCCGTAGGCATGGCGCTGACTCCATTTGGCGCACCCCGAAATTATGGCCCCAAAGGCGCATCCGTCGCCTCCGGAATCGGAGAACAAATCGCCGGCATGCCGGTGCGCGAGCTGGCGCAGTTTGTGAAGTCCTGGGATCCCTACGAGGCCAGCCTGGGACTTGCCGCTATCAATTCGGTTTTAAATTCCCCGGAGCAGGTAGAAACAATGTTTGGCCGGCCGCTGTCCACGCAGGGCCAGGTCAGCGCGTTTGTTCATTACTCTGAAATGATGCGCGGCAAAAAAGTGGCCGTCATCGGCCGCTTCCCGGATCTGGACACGTTGACGGGCGTTTGCCCGCTGACGGTCCTGGAACGAAATCCCGGTCCCGATGATTTGCCGGATCCCGCATGCGAATACGTCCTTCCGGATCAGGATTATGTTTTTATCACCGCGACGACGCTCACGAATAAAACAATGCCGCGGCTTCTGGAATTGAGCCGCAATGCAACGGTCTTTCTCGTCGGCCCCAGCACTCCTTTCACGCCGATCCTGTTTCGTCACGGCGTCGACACGCTGGCCGGTACCGTGGTCCTCAATCCGGATGCGGTCTGGAGGTCTGCTGCGGAAGGCGCCGCCCGCGCCGTTTTTGATCACGGCGCCCAGATGGTGAAGGTGAGCCGGAAAGATTATGAAGGGACAAAGGGGTAGAGGGATAAGGGATAAAGGGATAAAGGGATAAAGGGATAGGGAGTTTATAGCCCATTAATGTTTTTCCCTCTATCCCTTTACCCCTCTACCCCTTTGCCCCTCAAAACGGAGGTTGATTTGAAAAACACAGTCGCAACAATCCTCGCTGCCACGCTGCTCTGCGCAACACCGGCAATTGGAGCGGGCAAAACACGCACATTCACCGATATGACCGGGCGGACTGTTACGGTGCCGGATCCGCTGAACCGAATCGCGCTGCTGGGCGGGCCCACGGGCCAGGTGGCCTACATTCTGGGCGCGCGCGATCAGTTGTGCGCCGTTACGAAATCCCTTAAATCGTCGGAGTTGATCAACCGGATGGATCCCTCGATCCAGAAGCTGGTTGCGCCGAGAAGCGTGAGCGGCCAGGTCAATGTGGAAGAACTGATCGTCGCCAATCCGCAGCTCGTGATCGCGGGAGATCTGGACGGATCGCTCGTGGAGCGGAAGACGCGCATCCCGGTCGCACTTCTGAAAAGCGATATGAACCAGAGCCTCGAAATGCTCAAACAGGAAATCCGCTTTTACGGAATGGTGTTCCAGAAGCAGGCGCGGGCTGAAAATTACGTCCGGTATCTTCAGAAAACCACCGATCTGGTCCAGTCGCGCACCCGAAGCAGTCCCCAGAACAAGCGCAAGATCGTCTTTAATGGCTACAGCTCGAATCACCTGGTCACTCTCGGCGGCGATACTTTTATGCAGCGGCAGATTGAGATCGCAGGATGCCGGAATGCGGCGGAGCCGATCCGCACTTCAGGGACGCGCGAAGGCGGCCTGCATACCGGGCTTGCGGAAGTGTCGATGGAAAAGGTGCTCGGCTGGAATCCCGATATCCTTGTCATAGATTTCGGGACACCCGATGAGGTCTGCAAGGATCCCAAGTGGAAGAGCGTTACCGCAATCAAGAACCGGGCGGTCTATGTCCAGCCGATCGGCGTTTTTATCTGGGACCGGCCGACGGCGGAGTCGGCCGTGCTGCATCCCCTCTGGCTTGCGAAAACCGCGTATCCGGATCTTTTTGCCGACATCGACATGAAGCAGGAAATCAAAAAGTTTTATCGCGAAATCATGTCCTTCAATCTGACCGATGCGCAGGCGGATGAAATTCTGACTGCCAAATACACGCTCAACGCCATGTCGGACAAGCCAATCAGGAAAATGGGGAAATGAGCTCCAATCCGGCCCTCAGCACTCCGGCGCGCGCGGCGCACGATCGCCGGGACAGCATGTTCCATCCCGCAAAGCTCCAGGTTTTCCTGGTGCTTCTGCTTCTCGCCGTTTCGATCGTTTCGTTGATGTCGGGCCAGATGCGTATCGAGCCGGGGACGGTTGTGGAGGTGCTGGCATCGCGCGTGTTCTCGCTGGATGTCACGTGGCCGGAAACGATCGAGTCCGTCATCATCGACGTCCGCCTGCCCCGCCTCCTGGCCGGATTACTGATCG
>CAZLHW010000583.1:0-2562 GCA_964559085.1 uncultured Acidobacteriota bacterium
ATTGGGAGCACCATAGGTGGGCTTGATGCTGTAAGGATGGCGCAGACCGAATCCGCCCAAACAACAAAATCTCCCTCTTTGTGACTAAAATCACGGTGCACCCGGTTGATCATCCGATATGAATTACGGCGCCTGATCTCTGTTCCGTGCGCCAAGCACAATCTGGATAATAGGTCCACCTTCCAAGGGGCGCAATATGAGAACCGGAAACGCACCATTTTTCCTGAAACTGTCGGCTGTTTTATGGCTGTTGTTCGGCCTCTTTCCATTATTCGGCCAGGAAAAGGCTCCCTCCAGGCAAAAACAGGTATTTCCCAAAATTCAATTGCGCCGGCAGGTCCGCAATGAGGAAGCCGTCCGTGCCCTTGGAGTACAGTTGCCGGAAGTCGCCGCATGGTATGGGAAATCCGCCGAGGACTTGACTCGACTGCTGCGCCGGGACCGCAATCTATGGGTGAGTCCCACGGGCCGGCTTTTGTATGCCTGTGAAATGGAACTGCCTCTTGCAACTGAAGAAGTCGCGGAGGCTGAAGTATCCCGCGATCATATCAGCAGCTTCCCCCTCGATCAGACCTTTAGGCTGCACAGCCTCCCTGGATCGAGCAAAGTCATTTTCCTGGACTTTGACGGCGCAACCGTTACGGGAACCGCGTGGAATTCGAGCTACAACGGCGGCGCGGCCATTATTGCCGCGCCGTTCGACCTCGACGGCAACCCGAGCACCTTCAGCGCCACGGAATTGCAGCGCATCCAGAATATATGGAAACGGGTCGCGGAAGACTATGCGCCCTTTGATGTTGATGTAACCACGGAAGAGCCTGCCGCCGATGCTCTGACTCGCACCAGCAGCAGCGATGCTCAATTCGGAAACAGAGTAATCATCACGCCGACAAATTTTTATCCCAATGCCGGAGGAGTTTCCTATGTAGGCACCTTTGATGCCGTCGGCGATTACTACAAGACTTCCTGGGCGTTTTCCAATATGCTCCAGAACGGAGAGAAGTACATCGCCGAAGCCTGTTCACACGAAAACGGGCACGCGCTGGGTTTGCACCATGAAGGAACGACGCGCGGCGTAACTTATTACCAGGGGCATGGCGACTGGGCCCCCATCATGGGCAACTCCTATTACAAGAATGTGACGCAGTGGGCAAAAGGAGAATACCCCGGAGCGAACAACACCGAAGATCAGCTTCTGATCATCCAGCAGAATGGCCTGACCTATTTTGCGGACGACCATGGAAATGATCCTGCGACCGCCACGATGCTGGCCGGCTCCACAAGCATCAGCAGCACCGGATTCATTGAACAGAACACCGATGTGGATGTTTTTAAATTCCAGACGGGAGCCGGCGCAATTTCAATCGGCGTCACACCTTCGCCGCTTGGCCCGAACCTTAAGATTCTGGCTGAGCTGCACGATGCCGGCGGGAACCTGGTCGCCTCTTCAAGTCTCTCCAATCTGGGGGCCGGCATAAACCAGACGGTTCCCACCGGAATCTACTATCTGACAGTCTCGGGTATTGGAACAGGCGATCCCTCAACAGGATACTCGGATTATGCCAGTCTCGGCCAGTACGTCCTTTCCGGAACCATCGTGGCACCAACATCCTCGATGCCGCCCAATGCAGTGATATCGGCTGCGCCCACTTCGGGAGAGGCCCCCCTGACGGTTGCGTTCTCCGGCTCAAGCTCCAGCGATGACGGCACGATTGTTTCCTATCTTTGGAATTTCGGCGATGGCTCTGCCACATCCGGCAATCCCACCCCTAGCCATACGTACACGTCTCCCGGAACATTTACAGCCACGCTGACAGTAACAGATAATGAAGGATTAACGGACAGCGCAACTACAATAATAACGGTTGCAAGAGACATCTATGTGAGCGCGCTGACGCTTACGTCCAACAGCTCCACGACAGCGGTCTCGGCCGGCGCTATGGTGACGATAAAGAACCGCGCCGGAGATGCAATCGCGGGTGTTACGGTCACGGGCACTTGGAGCGGTGTTGTTTCGGGGACGGTATCCGGAACGACCAATTCCTCGGGCGTTGCCAACTTGGCGTCGCCACAATCCGCAGCCTCCGGCACATTCACCTTTACGGTCACCGGCGTTTCGGCTTCCGGATACACCTACAATCCGCTATTAAATACCCGATCCAGCGCATCGATTACGGCAAATCTGGTGCAGAATCCCACGGATGGCACGCCGCCCGTAATCAACATCACATCTCCCACAAGCGATTCGACAGTTTTGGGTAATGTATCTATTCTGGTCAGCGCCAGTGATAATGTTTCGGTTAAAAAAGTAGAGCTGTATGTGGACGGTGTGCTGAAATCGACCTCAACGACAGCGCCATTCACAACGAAGTGGAATACAAGAAGGGAAAGGAAAGGTCAGCACACACTTCAGGCCAAGGCCTATGATGAGGCCGGCAACAAATCCCTCTCGGCCCCTGTGACCGTTAGCGTTGCCGAAACCGTCTCTAAAAGCGTCCCAATCAAATCACTCCGGGGCCGGTAAACGAATGCGAAGTCCGGATGCATTCTGCTCCGCCCTGA
>CAZLHW010000584.1:0-2545 GCA_964559085.1 uncultured Acidobacteriota bacterium
TGTTTTCAAGCTTCAGGCCAAATATTTTCCGATGATACAGTCCAAACGGGCTTTGACTTCGGCAGGAATAGCGGCCGCGTCGGTTATCAGCGAATATTTTAAAGCCTCGCCGCATTGGCATTTCCGTTCAAAGTTAAAATCCTTCACCGTTTGAGCAATAATGGCCTGCGCGGCCCGGCAATTTTTCTGCAGATTGGCAATGATCAGATCCGCGCTGACTGTCTCGTGTGTTTCGTGCCAGCAATCGTAATCGGTGACCAGCGCCAGGGTCACATAGCAAATTTCCGCCTCGCGAGCGAGTTTAGCTTCCTGCAGGTTGGTCATTCCAATGACGTCCATGCCCCAGCTTCGATAAAGATTGGATTCCGCCCTTGTGGAAAACGCAGGCCCCTCCATGCATACATAAACGCCCCCCTTCTTTGCAGGGATCCCCGCCTTTTGTGCGGCAACGTGAACCTGCTCGAGGAGGTCCGGACAGATTGGGTCGCCGAAAGCGATATGTGCCACCAGCCCATTGCCAAAGAATGTGGAAATCCGGCCACGCGTGCGGTCGAGAAACTGATCCGGAAGAACAATATCAAGGGGAGCAAGCTCCTCTTTCAGCGATCCCACCGCACTAACCGACAGGATTCGCTCAACTCCCAAAAGCTTCATGGCATAAATGTTTGCTCGAAAGTTGAGTTCAGAAGGCATGAGGCGATGGCCTCTTCCATGCCGCGGAAGGAATGCCACCCTTGTTCCGGATAGTGTCCCGATAATGAAATTGTCTGAAGGAGAACCAAAAGGGGTCTCCACCGCGACTTCAGTGCGATCCATCAATCCCGGCATATCGTATAAACCGCTGCCGCCTATAATCCCGATCTTTGCTTTTTCCATAGTGCCCTGTCATCCGAGTTAGGTTGTGCGCGAAAACCCGTCAAGCATGCCACGAATCGTGATCCTTAAACCAGACAAAATTGATTCCGTACCGTCACAAAATTACTCCGGCGTTTGCGCCAAAAGCTGTTTGATGCTTGCAGCGGCCTTTAGTATCTGTTCCCGATGAATCCCGTGATGCGTGACGAGGCGCAGTCTTGAGGAATCCAGCCCCGAAACGAGAACACCGGAATTTTTAAGCCGACTGATCATCACGGAGCTATCCAAACCTGTTCGTGTGATGCCTACCATCAATATGTTGGTGCGCACCTTTTCGGGATCCACGTCCAACTTTGGTATATCCTTCAGCAGCGTGGCGAGCAGTTTCGCATTTTCGTGATCTTCGCACAGCCTAGCGGGCATCTTTTCCAGCGCAATTAGCCCGGCAGCGGCCAGCACGCCGGCCTGCCGCATGCCGCCACCCAGCATTTTCCGACCCCCTCGTGCCTTCTCGATAAAGCTGTGAGATCCGACGAGCATGGATCCCACCGGAGCGCACAGTCCCTTCGATAGGCAGAACATGACAGAATCACATCCATCGACGAGATCCGCAACTTTTGTATTCAAAAATGTGGCCGCGTTGAAAATGCGGGCTCCATCCAGGTGTACTGGAATATGAGCATCATGGGCTTTGTCGCAGATATCCCGGATCTGCTGCCTGGTATAAACCGTTCCCCCTGCCATATTGTGAGTATTTTCAAGAGCGATCAGGCCGGTCTGCGCCCGGTAGTAAATTTTTGGCCGGATCGCATTTCGAATGGAATCCCAGTCCAGAATGCCATCAGCCGAGGGCACGGGGCGCGCCAGCACCCCGCTGATAACCGCCATTGCCGCCATCTCAAACTCGTAGATATGCGCATGCTGCTCCGTGATTACCTCCTGACCGGGGCTCGTATGGACGCGAATAGCTATCTGATTCCCCATTGTTCCGGAGGGCACGAAAAGTCCCGCATCTTTGCCGCATATTTCGGCAGCACGCTCCTGCAACCTGTTTACGGTGGGATCCTCCAGATAGACATCATCCCCTACTTCGGCGGCCGCCATAGCTGCGCGCATCTCCGGCGTCGGCTTTGTCACGGTGTCACTTCTCAGATCTATGATTGGATCCGGCATTCGCTTATCCTTAAACAAAATGTTGAAATATTTCATTTGAAAGCAGCATACCTGAAAGAGTAAGTCGAACTCTTCCCCCTTCGATTTGCACGAGATTCCGATCGCGAAGCTCCTGGAGATATTTTGAATATTTTGCCGTTGTATCGGCACCATATATCCGGCACAGCGCCGCCCAGTCGATGCCTTCATTCATGCGCAATCCCAGGAACAGAGTCTCCTGCAGCGCCTGCTGTGTCGAGATGCCTTCTCGGTAGATAGCGACGTCGTGATTTGCTTCCACCGCTTCAATGTAAGACTCCAGCTGGGATTGGTTCGCATAGCGTTCTTTCCCGTTGAACGAGTGGCTCGCCAATCCAAACCCGAGGACCGAACCTCGCATCCAATACTTCAGGTTATGACGGCAGGCGTAGCCCGGTCTGGCGAAGTTGCTGATTTCATATTGGCAGTAGCCTTGTTCGGCGAGGAAATCTACTGTTTTCAAATACATATCTGCAAGGAAATCATAATCCGGAACTGA
>CAZLHW010000585.1:0-2536 GCA_964559085.1 uncultured Acidobacteriota bacterium
ACTGGGTCGGGGCATTGCATACAAAGCCAACGTCGATGATGACCGGGAATCGCCCAGCTATGTTCTGCTGGACCTGTTGAAGAAGCGCGGGGCGGAGGTCAGCTACTACGATCCTTACATTCCCGTGATCCGGCCGTCACGCGAACACAGCCACTGGGCGGGAACCCAGTCGGTGCAGTGGAAGCCCGAAATATTGCGCCGGTTTGACCTCGTGCTTATCTCCACAAACCATGAAGCCGTAAATTATCAGGATCTGGCGGAGTACGCCGAATGCATTGTGGACACCCGTAATGCCATGGCGGGAATTAAAACACGCCCCGGCCAGGTATGGAAGGCATAAAACGCAATTTGGAATGCCGGGGGTATAATCCTTGTTAACCTCAGACCGGGGGGTTCGCTTTTCCAGGGGTTCGCTGCTGCCAGCGGCAGCGCTCACCCCTGGCTACTATCTTGCACGCCATCCGCGCTATGCTTAACTCATTTTGGCAATATTGATAAATGGCGGGTCCAATCAAAGGCCGGAGGCTTGGCTGCTATCTTGGGTGCCTTCGGCGCTTTGCGTTCCGTTGATCGACTCCGGCTTATAAGGGCCGCAGGCCTGGCAGAGAATAGCCAGGGGTGAGCGCAGCGAACCCCTGGTATGCGATTAGAGAAGAAGGAGCCCCGGCAGGGGCGAAAGAAAGCAATTACCAAAGATACCTGCCTTGCACGCCTTCGACGCTTTGCTTCCGCAAATTAGCTCCTTGCTTAAAAATGCTTCAAGGGTGGGCGGCCGAGGGGATACACGTTGAATCCAATTTTAAAAAGCCGCTCGTGATCTAGAATGTTCCGCCCGTCGAACACAAACGCCGGCTTCTCCATCGATTGGTAGATCCTCTCCCAATCCAGCGAGCGATACAGCGACCATTCCGTCATGATCGCCACTGCATGCGCTCCCCGAGCGGCCTGATAGGGATCCTCCACATAATCGATCTGCCCCGCAGTCCCGGCCAGGTCGACTCGGGCATTCTCCAGAGCCTTAGGGTCCGTGATAGCCACGTAGGCCTTTTCTTCCAGGAGTTTTCGCGTCACATAAATAGCCGGGGATTCCCGCGTGTCGCTGGTATCGGCCTTGAACGCAAACCCAAACAGGGCAATGCGCTTCCCGACAATTGTATTGAACATCTCGCGAATCATCGTGCGCACAAATCGCGCTTCCTGAAACTCATTCATTGCCAGAACGGATTCCCAATACCGCGCCACCTCATGGAGCCCGTAGGATTCGGCAATATAGACTAGATTCAGGATGTCCTTTTTGAAGCACGATCCCCCGAATCCGACGCTGGCGTTGAGAAAACGGCTGCCGACACGCGAATCCATGCCCACGGCGCGCGCCACTTCCTGCACGCTGGCGTCCGTTTTTTCGCAGAGAGCAGAAATGCTGTTGATTGAGGAAATCCGCTGTGCCAGGAATGCATTCGCCACGAGCTTGGACAATTCGGCGCTCCACACGTTGGCAGTGAGAATCCTGTCTCTGGGCACCCAGTTGGCGTAGATGTCGACGACATCCTGCCGGGCGCGAAGCCCCTCAGGCGTTTCGCGCGAACCGATCAGAACGCGGTCGGGCTCAAGCAGATCTTTAATGGCCGTTCCTTCCGCCAGAAACTCGGGATTGGAGATGACCTCAAAATGGATCTTCCTGCTGTTGGCGTTCAGAATGTTTTCCATCGTCTGCGCCGTTTTGACAGGCAGGGTGCTTTTTTCAACGACGATTTTGGAAGACTGCGATTCCCGCAGAATTTCACGTGCGACCTTTTCCCAGTACTGAAGATCCGCCGCCTTGCCGGCGCCTTCGCCAAAGGTCTTGGTCGGCGTGTTGACCGATACAAAAATGACTTCCGCTTCGCGAATGGCTCCGCCGATGTCCGTGGAGAAAAACAGATTCCGTCCTCTTGCCGTCTGCACGACTTCGAGAAGCCCCGGCTCATAAATAGGCAGGTTGTCGGTTTGCCACGCTTTGATTCGCGCTTCGCTGACATCCACGACGTGGACTTTGTACTGAGGGCATTTCATCGCGATAACGGCCATGGTGGGACCGCCCACGTATCCGGCGCCTATACAGGCAATCGTTTTCGAGAACATAAATGATGCGTCTCCTCCGCATTCACATCGGCCAAACTGCTGCCGCCCTTAGTATTAAGGGTTTAATGGCTTCGATTTATGGATACAACTCTGCGCTTGCTGCCGATAAAACATCAGACTAGACTTGGAATTTCCTATGATCAATAAAATAATCGCATCTCCTGTTCTCGTTCGGGTGGTTCCCTTTGCGGCGTTCGCTGCGCTGACTATATTCCAGGGTCGGTTTGGCGATGAGGCGCAGTACTGGATCTACGGCCTTAAAACAATCCTCGGAGCATGGATTCTCTGGCTTGGGCAATCCCCTATAAAAGAATTGAAATGGAATTTCTCGGGGGAGGCCCTGCTTGCGGGCGTAGCCGTGTTTGTCATATGGGTTGGGCTGGACGGCCATTTCCCGATGCTGAGTCATCCGGGA
>CAZLHW010000586.1:0-2532 GCA_964559085.1 uncultured Acidobacteriota bacterium
CCAGGCCTTCGGATGCTTCGCATCCTGCAGCCTGGGCTGCACTGCCGGACCCTTTCAGGGTTCCATTTGAAATTCTCATCCAAGTGCTATTCGATTCCGATCCGGATCTATTTGGGTTGCGGCTGCGCTCCGCGATATGGAACCGTACTTCATTCCTATCCGAGGTTGGCGACGCCGTGCAGCAGTTCAGCCTGGACGGCCCATCGGTCGATGTGTCGCTTTTTTGAAAAATCAGACCAGTGATGCTCTTCAGCCAGCAGATCCGTGGCTTCCTGGGCATTGACGGGCACGGAGAAGCAGTACCCCTGTCCGAATTCGCATCCGAGCTCCCGCAACTTGGCCACCTGCTCCATGGTTTCCACGCCTTCGGCGATGACACGCAATCCCAGGTTGCGCCCCAGCGTGATGATGGTGCGGACGATTTCATCGTCTTCCATAATTCGCGACACAAAGGATCTGTCGATCTTCAGGCTGTCGAGCGGAAACCGGTGCAGGTAACTTAAGGAAGAATACCCGGTGCCGAAATCATCGAGTGAAATTTTTATGCCCAGAGCCTTGAGTTGGTTCATCAATTCGATTGCGGTTTCGGGATCGGGCATCATGGCGCTTTCGGTAACTTCAAGGCTGAGGCTGCTGTTGGAAAGCTGTGTCTCGTAGAGCACCGCGCGGCACTGCTGCACCAGATCCGACTGCAGGAAATGGCGGGCGGACAGGTTCACACTGACAAACAGGGGCGGTTCGTGGTGATAGCGGGTTTGCCAGATGCGCATCTGCTGGCAAGCCGATTTGAGAACGTACTGTCCGAGCGGTACGATCAAGCCTGTTTCTTCCGCGACCGGAATGAATTCTCCGGGCGAAATGATGCCGCGCGTTGCATGTTTCCAGCGGATGAGGGCTTCAAAGCCGCATATTCTGCCCGTATTCAGATTGACGATCACCTGGTAATAGTTTTCAAACTCTTTGCGTTCCACAGCGCGGCGAAGCTCTGTTTCGAGCTGCAGGCGGGCGATGGTGTTGGCGCGCATGTTGGCGTCAAAAATTTCATAACGGCCTTTGCCGAGGGCTTTGGCGCTGTACATGGCAATATCGGCGTCGCGGAGCATTTCCTCGGGGCCGTGGTAGGACGGATTGTAAAGCGCGATGCCGATGCTGGCCGTCGGGAAGAGCTCCTGCCCGCCGATGGCATACGGCGTCGAGAGTTCGGCGGAGATCCGCTCCGCCACGCGTGTCACGTCCAGCGCGCTTGAAATATCTTCGAGAAGAATTGTGAACTCATCCCCTCCGAGGCGCGCGATCGTGTGGTTGCGGCCAAAGCGCGCAACGGAGTCCGTGCTGCGCACGGTTGCCTCCAGGCGGGAAGCGATAGCCACCAGCAGCTGATCGCCGATGAGGTGCCCGAGGCTGTCGTTGATCAGCTTAAAACTGTCCAAGTCCAGAAAGATCAGGGCGAAGGTCTTGTCTTTACGGCGGCGCGCGCGTTCAAAACTGCGGCTGAGACGGTCCATAAAGAGCACACGGTTGGGCAGTCCTGTCAACACGTCGACGACTTTGCCGCGGGTGATATCGGTCTGGGATCCCGCCATACGATAAGCCTTGCCGCTGCTGTCGCGTACGGCGATGCCGCGGCCCAGCATCCATAGGTAGTTCCCGTCGCGGTGCAGCATGCGGTATTCGTCCTCATAATGAGGCGTTTGTTCTTCCAGATGCGCCTGGATGTCGGCGCGGACGCGGTCCACGTCGTCCGGGTGTATCCGACCGAACCATTCCTCCGGACTGTCGCCGATTTCGTGTTCTTCCCAACCCAGCATGGATTTCCAGCGGGGAGAAAAGTAGGTTTTATTCCTGACCAGGTCCCAGTCCCACAGCCCGTCATTTGCTCCGCGCGCCGCAAGGGCATAACGCTCTTCGCTGACGCGCAGCGCTTCTTCCGCGTGTTTGCGCGACAGCTGGGTTTGAATGCGGGCAAGCACCACGGGAAAATCGATCGGTTTGGTTACGTAATCATTGGCGCCGTTGGCCAGGGCGGAAACGATATCATCGCTGCCGGATTTGCCGGTGACCATGATAATGGGCAGCTGGGCCGGGGTATAGGTCCGGCGAAGTATTTTGAGCACTTCGATCCCATTCATTTCGGGCATTTCCACGTCGAGCAGAACGAGATCGACTGTATGCGACTGAATCCACTCCAGTGCGCTCTGTCCATCTCCGGCCGGTGCGGTTTCAAACCCTCGCCGGGCCAGACGGCGAATCATGAGATCCCGATTCAGGGCATCGTCGTCTACAACGAGCAATACATCCGGACGGGCCGTCATCGCTTCGCCTCCGGATTCAGTAAGAGCTCGATCTTCTTCAACAGTCGCGGCATTTCCACCGGTTTAATATCGTAATCGTCAAATCCGGCGTCGAAGGCCCGTTTGCGATCGGTGACAAGCGCGTGCGCGGCAAGCGCCATAACCGGAATCCGGTTCATGGCCGGATCCTGCTTCAATCGCCGCAATACTTCCCATCCGTCCATTTCCGGAAGACTCAAAT
>CAZLHW010000587.1:0-2510 GCA_964559085.1 uncultured Acidobacteriota bacterium
CGATCGAGGTGAACGAGCGAAGGAGCTGTTGGTCCTTCTGCCCCCACTGGGCATTGGCGACGCGGAGTTCGTACTTGTTCCGACGGCCGCGGTTGTTGAGGTCCTTGATGATCTGTCCATAGACCTGGGCAAATTGCTCCGGCGTCAGGACCTCGCGCGTCAGGCCGAGCTCCTGTAGGGTTTTCGCCGAAGTCGGATATCGCAACGTCTGGGCCATCTGCTCCGGCGTCGAGCCCTGGGCTCCGGCGTAGGTCATCGCCATCGCCGTCGAGACGCTGTGGGGCGAGAAGAACAGGTTGCCGGGGTTACCCTCCAATTGCCGATAGAGTGCAAGAGCGAAACTGTTGTTGCCCTTGGCTACCAGGGTTGTTTCTTCGCCGATTGCGGTCTGACGCGGCTAGCTCGCGCACCCGATGACCGCGATCGACATGACGATCCAAACTGTCGCAATCCCTCTGGTCAACATCGCGGAATCTCCTGATCGAGGTTCTTTTTGCCCTGTTCGGCATTGCGACGGAGATTATACCGAACGAGCCGGCCAGCGACAGGGGCATCCTGCGTTTTCCGCGGGATTTCGTACTTGAGGTCGCCGCGCGGGGAGGCTACGATTTGCATCCGGCCCGACCGCGTTCGGGAAATCGCCCACCAGGAGGGGAGGGTCGGACCGTCGCAGAGTGGGGGAGATGCCGCGACCCACGCAGCGGGAAAGCGTTTCGAAGGAGCCGTGGGTCCGCAGGCCCCGCCTGGGGATCGGTTTGGACATCCGTGAATGCGTCGTCAAGCAGCCGCGATTCAACCGCTTCCTTTACGAATATGTCGGGCGCGACTGGAAGTGGGTGGATCGGCTCGTTTGGCCGGAACGGCAGTGGCAGGACTACGTAGCTGCGGACAACCTCAGGACCTTCGTCGCGTATCGCGAGGGCTCCATCGCGGGTTACTACGAACTGCAACGAACCGACGACGGCAGCGGCGAGATCCGGATCTTCGGCCTGACGCCGGAATTCGTCGGCCAGGGGCTCGGGACCGCCTTCGCCTGGGCGGCGCGCCGGGGCTTGGTCCACACCTGCAACCACGCTCATCCCAACGCGGTGAACAACTCCCAGAAGTCGGGCTTTCGCGTTTTCAAGATCGAAGAGAAACCCTCGTAGGTTGGCCCCAGCGGCTGCCATGTCCGGCGATGGCGGAAGGGAGCCTTGCTTCTCGCGACCTTCTGTGCTACCGTAGTACCGGTTGGTTCACCACACGTGTCGCAATCCATCCAGTCAGCGCAGGACCTGTGTGGTTCGGGGTTTTGACGTGACGCACAGCGTCTTGAGGAGTCGCATGAAATCGCAAGCACCTGCACATAAATCGAGTAGTAATCGAAGCATCGATCTGATCGTGACGGACTTGGGCGGTACGCTGGTCAAGACGGACGACGCCATCATGGCCGCGGTGCGGCGGGCGGCCCAGGAACTGGGCATTTCCGAGGGAAACGCCGACCCGGTGTACGATGTCTTTGGGACCAGTATCTGGGAGTACGTTCGGGCGTATCTGCCGGAAGCGCATCGGAGCCGGACCGATGAATGTCACGAGCGGTTCTGTCGGCTCTTCCCGTACGAGGTGCTCGACCAGATCTCGCCCTTCGATGGGGGGGAGGAGGCCTTGCGCGACATCAACAACCGCGGTGTCCGGCTGGCCATGCTCAGCGGCTTGCGGCTGGAGGCCATCGAGAGCATCCTGTCGACGCTGGCCTTTCGCGACTGGGACGTGGTGCGGTCGTCGATGATGTACCAGGCCCAGGCCGGCAACTCCCGCGCCGAGGGTATCGTCGCCCTGGTCAAGGAGTTCGGCGTGGACCCGAAGCGGACGATCTACATCGGCGACACGGACCACGACGTCCGTCAGGCCCGAAGGGCCGGCGTGGTCGCGGCGGTCGTCAAGACCGGCGGCCAGGCCATCAGGCACCTGGACCGCATCGTTGCCGAGACCCCCGATCATCTGCTGGACGCCTGGCCCGGTCTTCGCGAGGTGGTCTGAGTTGAAGGAGTTTCAAGTTTGAAGTTGCAAGTGTCAAGCGAGGGGCGCGCCTGCTATCCCAGACTTGCCCCTTCAAACTCCCCTCAATTCCGCGTGGATTTGCTGGCGTGGGCGGTGCCGCCGTAGGCGCCCTGGTTGAGGATGTCGCCGTGCGGGGCGGGTTCGTCGCCCAATGGCAGACGCGGATCGCCTGCGTCGATGCTGGGACTGGTGACGTTGTCGGTGTGCCAGTCGAGCGTGTTCACATTTCGCCGTCCGGCCTTGGACTTCAGGTGATAGTCGCCGTCGATCCAGACCGCGTCGGCGTCGCCGGGGTCGGGCGGCGGAGATGGGACGTCGGGTCTGGCCCAGTGGCCCGCCATGACGAACAGCGGATCGCTGGAAAAGAGGCCGGTGTAGGGCCATCCTGCTGCGAAGTTGTTGAACTCGATGCGCGAGTTGCCGGCGCCGGGGGCGACGCTCTGCACGGGGCCGTTGGCCCACAGGAGCGG
>CAZLHW010000588.1:0-2506 GCA_964559085.1 uncultured Acidobacteriota bacterium
GCGAATAGAAGAAAAGCCGAAACGCGCCGGATCCAGGGGAAAACGTGCATTCTCGAGTATGCGCTGAAGCCTGATTTTGCGCTGATTCATGCCCATACGGGAGATCCGGAAGGAAATCTCTGCTATCGCAAGACGGCGCGCAATTTTAACCACGTCATGGCGATGGCCGCATCCGTGACTATTGCGGAAGTGGAAAATCTGGTGCCGATCGGAGGTCTGAATCCCGAAACGATCCACACCGCGGGAATATTTGTCCAAAGGGTGCTGCCGGTTCCCAGGGTCTCTTTTGACATTACGAATCTATAGGCATTCTCCAGACTGAGGAGGCGACTTGAAAAAATTCGAAGGTTTTCCCCGTGATCTGATTGCGCTGAGGGTAAGTAAAGAAATCAAAGACAATTCCTATGTGAATTTGGGCATCGGGATTCCCACGCTTGTAAGCAACTGGCTTGAAGGCCGGGACGTGATCCTGCAGTCGGAAATCGGCATGCTGAAAACGGGGAGCCTTGCGGAAGGCGCGGATGTGGATCAGGATCTGATCAACGCAAGCTGTCAGCCGGTTCTGGAGATGCCCGGGACTGTTTATTTTGATATCAGCGAATCCTTCGCCATGATCCGCGGCGGCCATGTAGACGTTACGGTCATGGGCGCTTTTCAAGTCAATGAATCGGGAGATTTCGCGTCGTGGCTGAATCCGTCCAGAGGGCTGGACGGCGTGGGAAATATCGGCGGTTCCATGGATCTGGCCGCCGGCGCCAAAAAGCTTTTCATTGCGATGGAGCACACGACGAACAAGGGAGAACCCAAAATCGTGCGGGAGCTGACCTATCCCGCAACCGCAAAAAACAAGGTCAACATGATCTTTACAGATCTGGCCGTCATCGCAGTCACACCTGAGGGTTTGATGCTGAAGGAAATGTATCCCGGTTTGACGGTGGACGATATACAATCCGTCACGGAACCCAGACTTCTGGTGGCGCCGGATCTGAGGGAGATTGAACTTTAGGAAAGAGGAAAGAGTATATGGGGAACCAGGTGGGGAAGCGCTATAAATGCGCGAAGTGCGGAGCGGAAATCATTGTTACCCGTGGCGGCGCCGGAACCGTTATGTGTTGCGGACAGCCGATGGAAATCAAAAAATAAGAAGGAAGCGTCATGGCGCAACTCGGCAAAAGGTATAAATGCGAAACCTGCGGCATGGAAGTCCTTTGCACCAAAGCCGGTGAAGGAACCTTCGTGTGCTGCGAAAAAGAAATGAAGCTGCAGGAACCCAAACCGCTGCCTTCATCCGACTAGAAAATCGTGAAACCGAACCGCATCCGCGATTTGTTCGGAATTCAATGCCCCATCCTGCAAGGCGGAATGCTTTGGATTGCGACAGCGGAACTAGCCGGCGCCGTGTCGAATGCCGGCGCGCTGGGCATTCTGAGCCCCTGCGCGGGAATGGAGGAAGGCGGGGATCCGCTTGCAAATCTTCATCTTCAGATTGAGCGGATGCGGAAGCTGACCGATCGACCGTTCGGAGTCAATATTCCTCTGGATCTGCCTTCGAGTGGACTTCTTCTGGATCTTCTGTTGCGGGAAAGAGTCCCGATTGTCGTTACCGCGGCCGGCAGCCCCGGGATATACACCGAACTGCTTCGCTCTGCGGGTATCCGCGTCGTCCATGTGGTCAGTTCCGTCTCTCAGGCCCGGCTTGCGGAATCCTTTCATGTTGACGCCGTCATTGCGGAAGGCGCGGAAGCTGGGGGCCGTATCGGGCGACTGGAGCTGCCGCTGTTTTCTCTATTGCCCCAGATAGTGGACGCGGTTTCTATTCCCGTCGTCGCGGCGGGCGGAATCGCGGATAAAAGAGGGGTGGCGGCCGCCCTGTCATTGGGCGCCGACGGCGTGCAGCTGGGCACCCGCTTCATTGCCACCGAGGAATGCATTGCACACCGCAATTACAAACAGGCAATCGTGGAGGCCTCCGATGGGGATACTCTGGTGACAAGGCGTGCCACCAAACCCACGCGGAGCCTCAAAACGAAATTTTCCCTGCAATTGGCTTCAATGGAAAAAGCGGGCGCTTCGGCTGAAGACGTGCTGGCTTACGCGGGCCGGGGCCGGGCAAGGAAAGCCCAGATCGAAGGCGACCTTGCGGAAGGAGATGCCTATGCCGGCGCCTCCGTCGGACTGATCCGCGATATACTTCCGGCGGCCAAAGTCTTGCAAAGCTTGCGGGTTTGTTTCGACGAAGAAATCTCTTCGCTTAATGGCGTGCTGTCCGGATAAGATGGATGCTTCCTTTCGCAGTACGCATCGGCGCAAGCCGCTATCGGGAGGGTTTTCGGATAGCCGCTTTCCCCCAACCTCCAAGCCAGTGCAAAGGCCGCGGAGGATCCTCCCCCGCAGCGGGGAGGGTTCCTTAGGCATTGCAACATTCGTTGGCGGCAAGTATATCTTTGCGGTGGCCTCGGCTTCCTGTCGTGTCGGAGGCATCCTCCCCATAATGGAGGTTCATGCG
>CAZLHW010000589.1:0-1508 GCA_964559085.1 uncultured Acidobacteriota bacterium
GACCTGAGCCTATCGAAAACGGCGGCAAGGGATGGCACTTGCCTCCCCGATGTTGCGAAAACCCGACGAATCCGGCCGCTTACAGTCCGAGGCGCTCCGGCGTGAACGCGGTGCCGATGCCGATGAACCATGAGTCGCCGGTGATTTGGCCCTCGACCCACAGATTCCACTGGTCTGTCAACTGCGTGCTGATGCCGACGTGAGCGCCAAACTGAGACGATTCCTCGATATCCGCGCAGTTGGCGACGGTACCGACGACGTCGCCTTCGACGACGTACTGTCCATCGAGTTCCAGATCGCCTTCGATGAACTGCAGGAAGGGGCCGCCCCAGACTCTCCACTTATCGGCTTCATAGACAATCGTCAGGGCGACCTGGGTCGGCCAGTACTTGATGTCCCCGTCGCCGGGTACGTACCCCAGGGGATCGTCGATCCCACCCAGTTGAAAGTCGCTTGAACCCGGATCGAACCAGGTGACTTGAACGAGACCACCAAAACTCCAGGGGCCGGTCCGACAAAAAGTCGCCCGCGTGCCGGCGCCCCAGGCGAAACCAAAATTGCCGTCGAAGCTGAACCGGTCTTCGGCGTTCTCCGCCGTGGCGGGATGGAGGATCAAATCGTCCTGCGCATCGGCGGCGCCGGCCCGAAGGAAGAGGTCCCAGTTGTCGCAGATGCCGTAACCGAGAGTCACGAAACCCATGTTCACCGCGAGGTCCTTGAGCGTGAACGGCTGAGCGTAGAACGTGCTGAATTCTCCGTCGATGGTTTCCACGGAGATTCCGAAAGCCTCCAGGTCCATTTTTTCATGGGCAAACTCGCCCCCCACGGACCACTGCCCCTCACCCAGGACTGCGATCGGAGGACCCATCGGGGCGCCGCCGGCAGCCACCGACACGCCGACACCTACCGTCAGAAACGCCGCGAGCAGGGTTGATTTCGTCCTCTGCATTTTCCCACTCCTTTCTCATACAACCACGTGCGGTTGAACCTCGACTCACAGGATCGAATTCCTGCCCCGGCATCCTATCCTGTGGTCTTCCACTGGCATGGACTGTACCGAGGATTTCCCGCTTCGTCAAGCAATCCAGGGTGGATCTGACCGGATTCTGTCCTATTTCACGCGGTGGATGAGCCCGGCGAAGAAGCCGTGTCCGTTCTCGACCACGTCACTGATGTCGCCGGAGAAGAGGGGGTACTGATACTCCAGAAAGAGCTCGTCGTTTGCGCCGATTTCGACGCGTACGCCCGCGACCGGTCCCCAGAGGATGCCGGTGAGGCTGTCGCTGTTGCTTCCCGGCGGGGCGATTTCCTCAAAACCGGCAATCCTGCCGTCCACATCGACGTCCGCGCTGATCCAGAACGCTTGGGCTCCGGCGTACCATACCCACTGGGCGGTCGGATTGAAGTGCCATTTAGCCCGGCCTCCGACTCCATAAGCGGTCACATCGAGATCGAACTCGGCCGTCACCTCCGGAAAGCCCGGCAGGGGGATAGTCTCTGTGGCGCCC
>CAZLHW010000589.1:1518-2504 GCA_964559085.1 uncultured Acidobacteriota bacterium
GTTCCCGTAAGGTCCCCGGCCTCCGTCGTGGCCATCAGCCAGCCTCCGGAGAAATCGATTTCTACGTCTCCTTTCTTGACCGAGCCGTTCGCCACGGCCGCGAGGACCAGGCAGATCGACGAAAGCAGCATCACCAGATTCTGTCGCATCGCAATTCCCTTTCAAGACACTTTGAGGGGGCTCCCTTCTGGTTGGGATCGCGCGCCGCTGCTGGAATCCGGGCGCGTCCGAGCCCCTGCGGTTCTCTTATCGGCCACACAGCAGGTGCCCTTCACCAGGAAATCCATCGTCGCAGGCAGGAAATGGAAGGGCCGATAATTCGGATTGCGGGGGCTGGCACAGGATGCAACGCCGATCTGAAACCTCGCAAAAAAAGAAAAGCGTTGCGAATCCGTATGAATTCGCAACGCTTTTTGTTTACTGCTCAGCAGGAGCTACTTGCGGTTCAATGGCTTTGATGGAGGCGGGCCCGCATCTTACTTGAACTGATGAATCAGACCAACGAAAAGGCCATGACCGTCATCGATTGCATCGCCGGCATCGCCTTCCCACAGGTGGTATTGATACTCGACGAAGAAATCATTATTGGCGTTGAGCTCATACCGCAGGCCCAGAACCGGACCCCACAGCATGCCGTCACCGTCGGCGCCGCCGTCGCTGTCAACCTCCACCCACATCAGCTGCGCGCCGATGTACGGCACCCACTGGTTCGTGGGCATGAAATGGTACTTGCCACGAACGCCGAAGCCGTAGACGTCATTGTCGACGTTGCTGACTTCCGTCCAGGCGCCCATGGCGACAACTTGGCCCTGGATGTTGTCGGTGAAGAAATACCCGAGGGCGGCCGAAAGGAAAAACGCATCGACATCCGCGGCGCTGTCCTCGCCATTTTGGGTCAGGAACCCACCGAGTAAATCCAGCTCGGTGTCACCCTGCTGTACGGAAGCACTCGCCACTCCGGCAAACACCAACCCTACCACTGACAG